>DAIDBG010000133.1 GCA_027310225.1 bacterium
GGGCGAACATCTACGCGGCGTTCACCGCCGAGCGCATCTGGCCGCGCGGCCTGCCGCTGAACCACAGCCGGCAGCCATTCGCCGACGAATTTGCGATCAGCGCCGCGCCGGTGCGCACCGTGGCACCGATTCAACAGGGCCTGGCGAACGGCTCGCCCGACGTCGATGCGGTGTGGCGGCTCGTGCTCGATCACGAAATCGAATTCGCGCCCGCGCCCAATCTGCTGCTGCCGCGCGGCGTGTGGTGCCCGTTCAACAGCCAGAAAACGTGGTGGTGGCGCGAGGTTTTTCCCCTGCTCTACCTGCCGAGCCATTGCACGATGCGGATGACCGACATCTGGCGCGGGCTCGTGGCGCAGCGCTGCCTGTGGGAACTCGGAGCGCAACTCGAGTTCCATCAGGCCGACGTCCGGCAGGAGCGCAACGAACACGATCTGATGAATGATTTCGACAGCGAGACCGCGGGCTACCTGCGCAACGACGAAATCCGCCACGTCCTCGAGTCGCGCGTGCTGAAGCCCGGCCCGGCCGAACTCCGCCACAATCTCCATCGCTGCTACGAATCGCTGGTCTGGGCCGGGGTCCTGCCCGCCGCCGAGCTGGTCCTCGTCGAAGCGTGGCTGGAGGACTGCACGCAGTTGGGACTGAGCCGAGCGGCTTAGAGCCTATCCGCATAACCCCGCTTGGGCGGCGACGATGGTGGCGCAGGCAAGGTGGAGCCTGGCCTCGTAGTTGGCGGCTTTCATCTCCCCCCAGCGCACGAGGCGCCACCTCAACCGTCAATGTCAACATCCGCAACCTGACCCTTTCAGCTTTACCCGCCGGGCGATTCGCCGATTGAATTGGAGAATCCCGAGGAAGTCCGCGGCCTCACCCTCAGCGCCTATGGCCTGCCCACGCTCGTCAACGATCGCACCAGTTTCTGAGATGCTGGCGTCTTTCTCGTCACTCTTCACTCGCCACTTATCACTTCTGCGGCAGCGCCGCGGGTTCTCCCTCGTCGAGGTGGTCATCGCCGTGGGCATTTTCGCCTTGGCTGTCACCGCCCTGCTGGCGCTGCTGCCGTCGCTCGCGCGCCAATCTTCCGATTCAGCCGACTCGCTCACCGCGCAGCGTCTGCCCGATGCGATTCGCGTCGAACTCCGCCGGCTCGCGATCTCCGGCGGCTTCGACGCACTCGCCAACGCCATACCCGTCATGAGCGCGCCTCTGCAAGACGGCCTCGCCCTCGTCGCCACCCGCGACGGTGCGCGATTGCACTCGCTCGCCTACCTTCCGCCGGCCGAGGCGGAGCAAATCCCGTCCGCCGCGCAGTATTTCCTCGTCGAACTCTGGCGCTTCAACCAACCGCCGTTGAGCTATGATCCTGCCGGCGCGACCTTGGCGCTCCACGCGCGCGTCTCGTGGCCGTATCGCAATCCCGGTTCTGCCGCCCCCACGCCACTTGCCGACCGGCAGCAGATCACCTTCACCGTTTCCCTCACGCGATGAACACCGCGAATTGCAGGAGCCTGTTCGCAGGCGATTCGTGGCATGGGTCTCCTGACCCATGTGATTTCATCCACGGGTTGGGAGGCCCGTGCTACCAGCATTGTCGCCTGCGAGCAGGCTCCTGCAATGAATGCGAAGGCGGCTTCACCCTCCTCGAACTCCTCGTCGCCGTCGCCATCACGCTCGTGCTCGCGGGACTGATGCTCGCCGTGACCTCCGGCACGCTGAATCTCTGGCGGCGCACGCAGGACAACTTCACCGCCGCCGCGCAGGCCAAACTCGCACTCGACTTGATCGAACGCGATCTGCACGCCGGCGTCTGCCGCCGCGACGCTCTCGGCGGCACCTGGCTCGCCGCCGATGTCATCGACGCACCCGCAAGTCTCGTGAGCCACGGCTGGCTGACCGCCACGCTCATGAAACCCGCTACCGAAGGAAGCCAGCGCCTCGTGCCCGATTCAGCCAGCATTGCCGACGCGCGCTTCGGGTTGTCCAGCGTGTGGCTGCGTTTCATCACCACGAACGTCGAGTCGGCCGGCGGTAGTTTGCCTGTGGCGGTTTCCTACCAGATCGCCCGGCGGCCCGTCACCGGCAGCGTTTCCTCCACGAATCCCGCTGACGTGCGCTACACGCTCTTTCGCTCCGCAGTCGCCACCGACAATACTTTCGCGGCCGGCAACAACGTCGCCGCCGCAGCCTACAGCAGTTCATCGCAATCACCGTCCTCCACTCGCGCCGCCTCGACCCTCACGAATCCCAGCACCGCCGACGCGCTCGCGACCAACGTCGTTGACTTCGGCCTATGGCTCTATGTGCGTGACGGCACCGGCGCGCTGCGCCGCATTTATCCCGCGGACAACACCGA
>DAIDBG010000139.1 GCA_027310225.1 bacterium
CGGCAAGGCCGCGCAATCTGCCGGCCCGGACCTGTGGCGAAAGCGGCACGGCGCTGGCGATGGTAACGCTCACCTGCCCCGCGACGAGATCGGTGATGAGCGGGCCGGTGCCCTTGTAGGGAATGTGCGTCAGATCGGTGCCCGACATCGTCTTGAACAGCTCCATCGCGAGGTGGCTGGAGCTGCCGGAACCCGCCGAAGCGTAGTTGACCCGGCCGGGTTTCGCCTTGACGAGCGCGATCAGCTCCGCCACCGATTTCGCCGGAAACGCGGGGTTGGTCGCCATCATCAGCGGCACCGCGACGAACTGCACGACCGGCGTGAAATCCCGGATGGCATCGTACGACACCTTGCGGTAGAGGTGCGGATTGATGACGTACGGGATCGAGGTGAAGAGCAGCGTATAGCCGTCGGGAGCGGCCTTCGCCGCGATTTCGGTCGCGATCAGCCCGCCCGCCCCGCCACGGTTGTCCACCACCACCTGCTGGCCGAACGCCTCGGCGAGCTGCTGGGCGGCGGTGCGGCCCAGAATGTCGGCGGCCCCGCCGGGCGGAAAACCGACGATCAAGCGGATCGGTCTGTCGGGATAGGACTGCGCCACCACAATGTCCGATGGAAACAGGGCAGCGACCGACAGCAGCGTGCCGATGACCGATCCGCTAAACGATAAACAGCTTCTGGTTCTGTGTTCAACGTTCATTGTTATCCCGCCGTTCGCCGCCGTGCTATCCAAGACAGACCCCGACCGCATTGGTGATTGCATCCACCATTTTCTTGCGAACGGCGGGATTGCGCATGCGCAACTCCTCGTCGCGATTGACGATGACGCCCGCCTCGAACAACAGCGCCGGAATGTTTGCGGTCCTCAACACGGCCAGATCGTCGAAATAATGCACGCCGTTCACCTCGTCGGCAAAAGGCCGATCCTCTCCGACGATCGGATCAGCATGGTAGCGCGAACGGGCGAAGCCCGCACCGCGCAGCGCCGCCCCGATCGCCGATGCGCACTTCAGGCTTGCATCGGCATGGCCGTTCAACCGGGAGACGAACAGCGAGAAGCCGGAGAAGCGGTCGCTGTACTGGAGCGTCACGCCTTCGAAATCCCAGTCGGACAGAAAAGGCGGCTGCACGGAATCGTGATGGATTGATATGAACAGGTCCCATCCATCCGCACGCGGCGCGCGGGCGTCGAGCTTTTCGGCCAGGCCGTCGTCTCCAATCAGAAGCATCTCGTGCCCTGCCCGCTGCAAGGCTTCGACGACCTCGCGCGCGAGCTGAAGGTTGTACTCGAACTCCGTGACGCCGCGGGCGCTGATGACGCCGGGCTTCTCGCGGTAGTGCCCTACGTCAACCGCGACACTGGCCGCGAACGCCGCCGAAGTCAGCCACGGACTCAAGAACAAAACGAACCGCCAAGATGGCATGGACGCCTCCCGCCCCTTGGGGGGAGGCGAGCATGCCATCTTAATGAGGAGAGCGGGGGTTGGCCAAGGTGAAGCGGGGCTCTCACAATCCTGACGGCATCGAATGCCAAGGTGACTGTTCCCA
>DAIDBG010000145.1 GCA_027310225.1 bacterium
GAGAAAATGCTGGGTCGCACGCGCCGAAGAGCGGAAGAAAGGAAGCTTGAGCCTTCCCCGATGGAAGCCGATAATACCGCTCATGGACTGGAAACAGGCAATCGAACGCTGGCGCAGCCTCCTGCCGGAGGAGCGGGCCCGCATTCGCCGCGACCGGATTCCGCTGAACGTGGCCGAGAGCATGGCCTTCGAGGGCGAACCGGTGGAGCTGGAAATGCTGCGGATAGAACACGCGCGCCTCGAGACACCACGCGTTACGTCGAAACACGCCTTGGCGTCCTGAGCTACGGCGAACTCGCGCCGCATCTGGCGCGCAATATTCTCGCGCTGGAAAAGCGCATCGAAGACAGGGAGTTCGACCCGGCTCCTCTCGACGACGCGCTGCTTCTCCGGTTTCATTCCCTGATCTGCGGCGACCTCGTGCCGCAGCTCGCCGGCTGGCGGCGCACGAACGTCACGGTCGGCGATCACGAGCCGCCCGACTTCTTCAAGGTACCGGCGCTGGTCCGTGAATACGGGCGCGACCTGCAAGCCCGCCTGTCCGCCACCGGCGGGACCGACGAGATTCTGCTCGAAACCCTCGCTTTCGCCGAGGGTCGCCTGCTTTACATTCACCCCTTCGCCGACTTCAACGGTCGCGTCGCGCGGGTCTGGCTGCGCGAGATTCTGCGGCGGCTCGACCTCCCGCCCGTGCAGCTTGCGCCGGGGGAGGAACCGACCCGAAGCAAATATCTGAGCGCGCTTCGCGCCGCCGATCGAAACGACTGGCGTCCGCTGATAGATGTCTGGCGCAGGCGCTTCGAAACCGGAGAAACGAAATGAGCGGCGCTCTTCTAGCGTCAGGCCGAGTCGGCAGCCGCCTCGACAAGGCGGTCGATGCCTACAACAAGTCCGTCGCCACGCTCGAATCTCGCGTTCTCGTCTCCGCGCGCCGGCTGCGCGATCTCAAGGCTGCGCCGGAGGACACCGAGATCGAACCGATCGAACCGGTAGAGCAGACGACACGTGCGTTGCAGGCGGTGGAGCTTGCGCTTGTCAATGCGCCAGACGAAGATGGGGCTGGTAATCCACCGAAAGACCGATTGTGAAACTCGCCAGCTTCGAAGCCATCGTCCGTGCACTCGAGGAGGTGGGCGTGCGGTATCTCGTGGCGGGTGGTCTTGCGGTAAACGCCCACGGCTATCTGAGATTCACCAAAGACGTGGACGTGGCGCTGCAGCTCGCTCCCGAAAACATCGGGCGCGCCTTCGCAGCGCTGGGAACGCTGGGCTACCGGCCGATGGTGCCGATCACGGCGGAGCAGTTCGCCGATGCGGCCTTGCGGGAAAGCTGGATCAGAGACAAGGGCATGCAGGTGCTTCAGTTCTGGAGCGATCAGCATATCGAGACACCGGTCGATGTATTCGTAACCGAACCGTTTCCCTTCGAAGAGGAGTACGGAAGGGCCCTGGTCAAGCCGCTGCACGGCACGATTGACGTTCGTTTTGTTTGCATTCCCACGCTGATCCGCATGAAGGAAGCCGCGGGTCGGCCCCAGGACCGGATCGACGTGGAACACCTGCGCATGAGGTTGGAAGACGATGCCCAAGAATGAATCACCGGCGGACGGCATAGATTGGCGTTTGACGACCTGGGACGGCTCGCGCCGCGAACAGTTGCGGAGATGGGCCGCGCTGCCGCTGGAGCGCGTCATTCTGGCCATCGAGGAAATGCAGGAGCTGGCAGAACATTTCCGGCGGATGCACGCGAAGGGCAAGCCCGTATCCCCTGCGAGCGGAGCCGCGCCGCAACGAAAACCCGGCGACTCCGAATCTCCTTCCCTCCGTGACACGCACGGGCAACTCGTGGTCGATCGCGTGCAAGCGGCACGACGCGCCCTCGAGCTCTACATGCGACATATGTCCGAAGAAAACTGGGCCGCGAGCTGGCTTATTGGACTGGAGTTCATCTTGTGGGATTGGGTCCTGCGGCTGCGCCGGGGAGCCGAGCCCGCGAGCCAGTTCGAGCGTGCTAATAAGCCGGATATAGAGGCCATCTCGTGGCTGGCCGAGGAAGCGGGCGGGTGGTGGTATTGGGACGATTCGGTCGGAGTGCGGTTCGTTCCGCTCAGCGAGTGGCTGGAGATTTTCGAGAAGAAACCCAGACCTGACGTTGAGTAGGCTGGGTCTCTACATGCGATACGACGATTTCTTCAGGCGCCCGTTCGGCAGGGAATCGGACAAGGCCTTCCAGCCGTTCGAGTACCAGCGGCGGCTGCGCGAGCATAATGCCGAACCGGAAAGCATGGAGACCGAGGCGGCCAGGCCGGTGGTGCGCACAGCGAGGGCGGCACAGGCCGGGAGACTTGCGCTTAGCAACGCGCAAGGGGAGGATCGGATGAAAACTCGCCGAGAGGCCGGTCGTGAAACTCGCGAGCCTCGAGGCCATTGCGCACGCTCTGAACGACGCGAACGCGCGTTACCTCGTCGTAGGCGGATTGGCGGTCGCTGCGCACGGGTATGGCCGGGCGACTTTTGACGTTGACCTTGTCGTCCAGTTGCAGCCGGACAACGTGCGGCGGGCGATGGAGGCGCTGGGATTATTGGGCTATAAGCCGTTGGCGCCGGTTCCGGCGAGTGATTTCGCCGATCCGCAGACCCGGGAGACCTGGATACGAGACAAGCGCATGGTCGTGTTCCAGCTTCATAGCGAAGAACATCGCGACACGCGCATTGATCTGTTCGTCATGGAGCCATTCGATTTCGACCAGGAATACGATCGTGCGCTGGTCGCAAGCCTCGCCCCGGGGCTGCAACTCCGGTTCGTGCGCATCGAAACGCTCATCCGGATGAAGGAGACGGCGGGACGCGAAAAGGACAAGGAAGATGCGAGGCAGTTGAAAAAGCTGCTCGGAGATCGGGATCGTGGGAACTGAGCGTTCATCCAATCGTGATTCGGAGCGGAATGCGTGGGAAGAGCACGCCCTTTCGCAGCTTCGCTACTTCCGCTCGCTCTCGCTGCGCGAGAAGATGGAAGCGGTCGAAGGCATGGCCGACGTGCTGCGGCGCTTTGAGGAAATGCGCGCCAAGGGCGAATTCAGGTCCGCGTCCGCTGATCCGACTCCGCCTCGGGCAGCTTCGAGCGCGCACGAACCGTCGCCTCCACCCTATGACGCGAACAAATAGCCCTTCGCCCGCCGGCTTGAAATTACGCGTCCTCGTCTCCGCGCGCCGCCTGCGCGACGAATCCAGCTTTCGGAAATGGTTGACGGACCATTTTCCGCCGTCCATTTCCCCTCTCCTCTCGGGAGAGGGGGAAGGGGTGAGGGATCGAGCGCCGGTAAAATCTGGCCGCTCGATTAAGGCCGCGCCGGAGGACACCGAGATCGAAGCGATCGAACCGGTGGAGCGGACGGCAAGGGCGTTACAGGCGGTGGAGCTCTTGCCGGTGGCCGACGGAAACGAGAAATGAACTACGACGAATTTTTCTGCCGCGCCTTCGGCAAGCAGTCGGACAAGGCCTTTCAGCCGTTCGATTACCAGCGGCGGCTGGCGACCGAACCGTGGCCGGACTTGCTCGATGTGCCGACGGGGATGGGGAAGACGGCGGCAGTGGTGCTCGCGTGGCTGTGGCGCAGGCGGTTCGACAAGAAATTTAAAGAACAGACACCGCGACGCTTGGTGTACTGCCTGCCGATGCGGGTGCTGGTTGAGCAGACGCACGAGAACGTCATTACTTGGTTCGACCACCTTGGTGTGCTTCCAGGCGACACCGTGTGGGAAGAGACGAACGGCACGCGCCGGCTCAAGTTGTATGCCCCCGCGCCGGAGAAAGACGGCGTCTCTGTGCATTTGCTCATGGGCGGAGCGGAGCAAACAGATTGGGCGACATGGCCCGAGCGCGATGCGATTCTGATCGGCACGCAGGACATGCTGCTCTCCCGTGCTCTGATGCGCGGTTACGGTATGAGCCGCTATCAATGGCCCGTCCACTTCGCCCTGCTGCACAGCGATGCTCTGTGGGTGTTCGACGAGGTACAGTTGATGGGTGCGGGCCTCACCACTTCGGCACAACTGGAAGCATTCCGCCGCCACTTTCCGTTGGCGCGCGGCAGTCGTTCCCTGTGGCTTTCTGCGACGCTCAATCCTAGCTGGTTGGCCACGGTGAATATGAAACCCCATCTCGACTCGCTTAAGCCTCTGGCCATCGGCAAGGAGGATCGCAAGCAGGCCAGCGACCGACTGAAAGCAAACAAGACCGTTGAGCGCGCACGGCTGAACTTCGCCAAGGAAGCGGATAACCAGAAGGGAAAGGATGCTTACCTTCAGGAGTTGTGTGCTGCCATCATGAAGACCCACGATCCCAAGTCGCAGACGCTGGTGATCGTCAACCGCGTGGATCGCGCACAGGGGCTTTTCCGTCTCCTGCGGGAGCAGCGACCGGATCGCAGAGATCTGCTGGTTCATGCGCGCTTCCGTGCCGCCGAACGTGCCGCGCAGGCGCAGCGTCTGCGCGAAGAGGCCGGCACGGACCGCATCGTGGTGGCGACGCAGGCCATCGAGGCCGGCGTGGACATCTCGTCTAAGGTGCTGGTCACGGAACTCGCACCGTGGTCCTCTCTCGTTCAACGCTTCGGCCGGTGCAATCGCTACGGCGAACATAATGCAACAGGCGGCGCGCGCATTCTCTGGGTGAATATCGAAGACGATGCCGACGTATTGCCGTACAAGATGGAGGAGCTGGCCAACGCGCGAGACAAGCTCGCCGCGCTGAGCAGCGCCAGCCCCATGGACTTGCCGCCCACAGACAAGGAACGACCCCTCACCGCGGTGCTGCGGCGCAAAGACCTGCTCGACCTGTTCAACACCGACCCGGACCTGTCCGGCTTCGATGTGGACATCTCCGATTACATCCGCGATAGCGGCTTGCCGGGTCTTCAAGTCTTCTGGCGGGACTTCAACGATCCCAACCACCCGCGGGTTCAAGGCACGCCGGATCGCTCTGAGCTTTGCCCGATTTCGATCGCCCAGGCCAAAGGCTTGAGCAAGCGTGGCGCATGGCGATGGGACAACCTCGACGAACGCTGGATCAGACTGGACAAAGACCCTCGACCGGGTATGACGGTGCTGCTACGGGCGGCAGATGGCGGCTACGACGCGGAAATCGGTTTCGACACCAGCACAAAGCAGCCGGTGCCGGTCGTCCCGATCGGGGAGACACCCGAGGAGCCAACCTACGGCGAAGATTGGCGCTCGCGCCAACCCTGGCCAGTGGCCTTGAGCGAACACCTGGGCCATGTGGCCGCTCAAGCCAAATTCCTTTGCGATGCGCTGGGTGAATCCGCATACGCAGACGCACTGATCCGCGCCGGCCGCTGGCATGACGTCGGCAAGGCGCACGCGATCTTCCAGGCCACCATGCATTGCTGCAACAAGGCGCCCGACGGCCTCTTGGCTAAATCACCCTGCTACGGTCGCCACAGCCGCCGCTTCTTCCGCCATGAACTAGCTTCCATGCTGGCTTGGCTCGCGCAGCACGGCCACGAGCCCGATGCCAACCTCATCGCTTACCTTGTCGCCGCGCATCACGGCAAAGTACGCATGAGCCTGCGCGCGATGCCGACGGAAAAAGCGGACGGCGGTGTCAAACGATTCGCCCGTGGCGTGTGGGAGGGCGAGGTTCTTCCTGCATTCGAGTTCGATGGCGAACGCAGTGCTGAAACCACCTTGCGACTTGCGCTCATGGAACTGGGCGAGGGCGAACAAGGCCCGTCATGGACTGCGCGCACACTCACACTGCTGGACGAACACGGACCTTTCCGGCTGGCATGGCTGGAAACCCTAGTGCGCTTGGCCGACTGGCGCGCCTCCGCGGCAGAACAGGCGCCACAAGGAGGCGCTTCGAATGAATGAAATCGTCCTCACCGGCTGCACGCCCACGCCGCTCGCCAGCTATCTGAAAGCGCTTGGCGTGTTGCGGTTGCTGTCGAGTAATTGGCCAAACACCTGCGCGGCGTGGAACGGCGACACTCTGACAATCCACACAACACTAGATCGCGAGGCATTGGAAAAGTTTTTCCTGCGTGATTACCAACCGACGCCGGTGATGGCCCCGTGGAACGGTGGCAGTGGATTCTATGAGAACGACAATAAAGAAGCGTTGAAAAAGATACTGGAGAGCACTAACCCGCGCCTGGCTCTATACCGAGAATGTTTGATTTTGGCCGAGCAAGCGCTTGGCAGCAGCGACCGCAGCGCTAGTCCCAAGGAAACCGCGAAGGCGGCTCTGCTGGGCAAACTGCGTGGACTGCTGCCCGATGCCGCCTTAGATTGGTTCGATGCGTCCGTGCTGCTCTCGGGCGATTCGGCACAGTACCCTCCCCTGCTGGGCACGGGCGGCAATGACGGCCGGCTCGACTTCACCAACAATTTCATGCAACGGTTGAGCGAGGCGGTCAGCCTGACGGATAACACGCCTTCGCAGGAGTCAGTACGCTGGCTGAGAATGGCGTTGCACGGCGAATCCGCGCCGGGGCTGATCAAAAAAGCCATAGGACAATTCTCTCCCGGTCAGGTGGGCGGTCCCAACGCCACCACTGGATTCGAAGCCGACTCGATCATCAATCCTTGGGACTTCGTCCTGATGATCGAAGGTGCGTTGCTTTTCGCTGCGGCGGCCGTGCGTCGCAATGCAGATGACCCGGAAGGTGTATTGAGCTATCCCTTTACAGTGCGTGCCGTGAGCGCAGGTGCCGGCAATCTGGGTGAAAGCGATGCGGCATCGGCAAGGGGTGAGTTGTGGATGCCGCTATGGCGGCAACCCGCTACTTATCCTGAAATTCACGCCTTGCTCGCCGAGGGCCGGGTGGCCTTGGGCAGAAAACCCGCTCGCGACGCATTGGATTTCGTGCGCGCGGTGCATCGCCTGGGTGGCTATCGCGGTATTGACAGCTTCCAGCGCTACGGTTTGTTGATGCGTTCTGGGAAAGCCTATCTCGCTACGCCCCTCGCGCGTGTAGAAGTTTCACAAACCGAGAAATCGGAATGGCTGGATGAACTGGATCAACACGATTGGCTGACCCGATTTCGCCGAGCTTATCAAGGCGAGAATGTCGCCAACCGCTACCTCGCATTGCGTCGACAACTCGAAGGAGCGTTATTCGATCTTGCAGGCCACCAGCCTACGCCGGTCGAAGCCCAGACACTACTCAGACTGCTGGGAGACATTCAGTCTGCCCTTTCGGTCCGAGCACTATCGAGTAACAAGAAAGAACAGGAATTAGTTCCGCCCGTGCCCCGCTTGTCCGAGCGCTGGGTGCAAGCAGCCGACGACGGTACGCCTGCTTTTCGAATTGCGCGCGCACTTTCCGGGCTGAGTGGCACCAAGGACACGCCCTTGCCGGTGCGCGCTCAACTATTCCCCATACATCCCAGATCCAATAACTGGATGGTGGTCGCGCGCAAGGCCAAGGATGCCGCCAATGACCCAGCCTGCCGCATTCGGATTCACACCGAGGTGAAAAGCAATCTACCGGATATGCTGATTGCACTGTTGGAACGCCGTCTGTGGCTGGCCGAGCAGTTCAAGATGCCCGACAAGCCGCTGCGCAGCCCGGCAGGCATTGACCTTGACGACCTGCTTGCATTCTTGCGCAGCGATCATATGGATCGCCACATTGCAGCACTGCTGCCCGGTTTGAGCTTGTGCAGTATCCCGCAGGATACGGAGCGCGCGGCAGGCGAAGGCGCCGTGTCGGCCGCCTTCGCAATTCTCAAACTTTGCCTCACGCCCGACGCCATCCTGCACGACCTGAATCTGAGCAGCGAACAAGATCATGTCCCCGTGCCTCCGGGACTTCTGGCGCAACTGGCCGCAGGCAATGCCGAGAACCGTGCCGTCCGAATGGCCTGGCAGCGCCTGCGCGCATCTGGCCTGTCGCCCTTGTTTGCACGCGATGCGCTGCCGGAACTGGGCAATATCGACCCTCGCCGTGCCGCCGCGGGGGTGTTGATCCCGCTGCGTTTCGGCGCGACTGGCGCCTTGGGCCGTGTCGCATTGGACACCCGCGAAACTGAAGCGGCTTAGAGAAAACCTGACCCCACATTGCAAAGGAGAACCGAACATGAATCTAGATTTTTCCGCCCTGAACAATGCACCGCGCCTTCTGATTGAGGCGGAGCTGCAACCTCTGCAAGGCACGCGCTTCCAGCCCACCGGCTTCCCCGAGATCGGGGCAGCGCAATTTGAGGGACCGGACGGCACGCCCATGCTCTTGGTGGAGTCGGCTCAAAGCGTGGCCAATCGCATGGAGGAAGTCTGCTGGGACAAAGTAGCCGATGACTGGGTGCAGCCTCTGAAAGGGCTGTCTGTTGTCAAGGTATTGGACAAGACAGGCAAGGCGCTAACAAACTCGGTACTCGAATCACATCGCATCAACTCGCCTTATATCCTCGAAGGCCAGGACAAGTCGGTGTTCGATAAGCTCAAGAGCGAATTGGCAGGTATGGAAGAGGGAGTGGTGGAACTACGAAAGCTGGCAAGAGTGTTGCTGCATCTGGACACAAATGCGCTGCTGCATGGCGTGTTTCTGGCCAAGAAGGAACTCGCAGGCGGCCGGCTCCGGTTGCCACGCGCGCTGTCCGGCTTCATCGAGGCACGTAATATCAAGGTGGCAGCAAGCGGCGGTGTAAAGAACGACTCGGTCAATCCATCGGGCGATACATCGAAGGGCTTTGGAAATGTGCCATTCTCGCGCGACGAATTTGTTTCTCCAGAGATCAATGCCTGCTTTAACTTGGACCTTGCGCAACTTCGAGGCTATGGCTTTCCAGAGACCATCTACCATTTATTGGTGGCGCTCTCCCTCTACAAGATCCGCGCATTTCTGGAAAGCGGGCTGCGCCTGCGCACGGCTTGCGACTTGGAGTGCAAGAAGATTGATGTCAAGCGTCCGAATGGGTACGCCTTGCCTGCGCTTTCGGAACTGAAGACCGCGCTACCTGGCCTGATTGACGCTGCAAAGAAAGACGCTGGCTTTGAAGTTACGAAGATCACCTACAGAAAGTAAGACATGCTTTCGCTTGCCTTCACTTTCCCCGCAGGCCGGTATCACGCCACGCCGTGGGACCGACACGTCAACGAAGGGGCCGTGGCCTGGCCTCCCGAGCCGTGGCGCCTGCTGCGCGCGCTGATCTCCACCTGGCATCACAAGGTCAAACATGCAGGGCGACACCAGGAGCCCACACTGCTGGCCTTGATCGAGTCCTTGGCCCAAGAATTACCGCAGTACACCTTGCCTGCCGCGAGCCACAGCCACACCCGCCATTACATGCCGCAATGGAAGGCGGGCGACACATCGCTGGTGTTCGACGCCTTCACGGCCGTCGCGCGTGACGAACCGCTTTATATGACTTGGCCGCAGCTCGACTTGCCTAGCAATCAGGCAGCCCTGCTGGATGATCTGCTTGCCGTGATCGGTTATCTGGGGCGCGCCGAGTCGTGGGTAGATGCTGCCCGCGTAAGCGATCGGCGCAATCCGAATTGCATACCAGGTGATCAGTCGCTCGACCCGAGCACTGGAGAGCTACGAGGAGAAGTCGTTACTCTGTATGCGTCTCTCCCGTCCACCGAATATCAGAAGCTTCGTAATCGTTTTCTCACCGACAAACGCGCCACCAAGAAACTCGGTTCGACGCTTCCGGATAATCTGCTCGACGCCTTGTCTGTAGACACTGCCGAATTGCGCAAGCAGGGCTGGAGCCAGCCGCCAGCAGCACGCAAGGTTTATTACTTGCGCCCGGTCGATGCGCTGCGCCCGAAGCGGGTGGCACAAAAAGATACACCTCCTGGATTTATCACCGCACGCTATCTTCTTGTCGGCAAGCCCTTGCCGCGCGTGGAAGACAGCGTGCGTATCGGCGAACTACTGCGTCAGGCAGTGATGAGTCAGGCCAAGCACGAACTGGGGGAAGACGCGATTCCTTCTGTCCTCTCCGGCCACGACCTGTCCGAAGGCAACCGGCATCAGCATGCTTTCTATCTCCCGTGGGACGCAAACGACGACGGCCGGATCGACCGCCTGCTGCTCCACGTGCCTGCCGGCATGGGGCCTAAAGAGCGCCGGATTGTCGAAAAGCTGCATCGGATATGGGGCCGCGACGGCGGCGAATGGCGGTTGGTACTGGAGAGCATTGGCGACGCCAGCGTGGGTGGTCCACTATTGGCTCGCGCTGCCGAATGGCAATCCGTCACCCCCTACCTTCATCCTTGGCACGTCAAGAAGGGCTTCTCCATAGAAGACCAGATTCGTCGCGAATGCCGCGAGCGCGGACTACCACAGCCGATCGCGCTAGAACGGCTGGAACATGTCCGCGTCGGCAGGCAGTTACGCCACCCGATTCACTTTCGCCGGTTCCGCAATAAACGCGACTTGATCCAACCCGACCATCATGGAAGCTTCTGGCGCCTGACTTTCACTGACCCCTTTCAAGGCCCGCTCGCCCTCGGCTTCGCCTGCCACTTCGGCCTCGGGTTGTTCGTCCCCGCCACCGATGCGTAAGCCATTTTCTGTCCCTTCAACCTGAGCGCGACCGCTCATGATGCTTCCCAATGCCGAACGGGCAAGCGTCGACCGCGCCAAAATCACGGACTACCTGCTTTCTCCATCCCATCTGGATGGTGGCAGCAAAGCGGCGTTCTTCATGCGGTTCGGCTCCAGGCTCGAAGAATGGGAAACACTTGCGGCGGCCTTGAAAGAAATCGGGAATGCTAACCCCGTCACCGATATGGTGGAGTCTCCGCACGGGACGCGCTACACTGTGGATGGATCGTTGCGGGCTCCTGACGGGCGAGCCCCAAGGGTGCGCACCGTGTGGATCGTCAATTCAGGAATCCCACCGCGACTCATCACGGCTTACCCGCTGTAGAGGATGCACATGAGCAGGATCAAAGAACATGACCGGGTAGTGCTGACGACCGACCTTCCGCGCGAGAAGCTCGCCGCCGGAGATGTCGGCACGATCGTGCACGTCCACCGCGATGGAAAGGCGTACGAAGTGGAATTCGTCTCGCTGGATGGAGAAACCATCGCTGTGGTTACGCTGGAACGCGCGCAGGTCAGGCCAGTGGAACGTCGCGAGATCACCCACGCGCGCAGCGTTGCGTAAGGTGGAAGTTTCGACCGCTTCCGCCGCAAGCGCGGCCTCACGCAACCGGACACCCTCGGCCGCCTGCTCGAAATCCGCTTCGCCGCGCCGATCCGCGGCCCGCTCTCCGGGGTCAAGACGCCACGGTAAGGCCGGTATGCAGCCACCAAGCCTCCCGGTTGCACCGATCCCGCGCCCCCTGGATTCCTGTAAGGAATTTGTCGAGCGCCAGCCGACAAATTCCTTTCGCCTGTCCCTTCGGTCTGGGGCTGTTCGCGCCGGCGTAGGAACAGTACCGGAAGCCGAGTCACGCATATCGCGCCGCGATGTGCGAAGGGTTTTGGCGCGTAGCCATATCGAGCGTAGAATTTCCACCGTATTGTGGCGCCGGAGCTTCCACCATGAAAGAAACCGATCTTCTGAAGCGCATCACCGTCAATCCGAAGATATTCGGCGGGAAGCCGATCGTCCGCGGGATGCGGATTTCAGTCGAGCAGGTCCTCAGTCTGCTCGCGCAAGGAGAGAGCGAGGCCACCATCCTCGCAGACCTGCCTGGATTGGAGGCGGAAGACATTCGCGCGTGCATCGCGTACGCGCATGCCGTCGTCGCCGAGGACAAGCTCGACGCAGTGCAGGTTCCGGCTAGGTGAGGTTCATCGTTGACCGCTGCGCGGGCAAGCGCATCGCGGAGTGGCTCCGTGAGCGGGGTCACGACGGGGCAGTGGCATGGGATGAGGAACCCGATCCAGGCGACGCGGAATTACTTGCGCGCGCCGCACGTGAAGATCGTGTGCTCGTCACGATGGACAAGGATTTCGGCGAGCACGTCTTCGTAAAGGGCTCTCCGCACTGCGCGGCTTGTGCGACTACCGGATGTGCCCGCTGCGCGGCGGGTGGCATTGATGGAGGCCGTGCTGAAGGGCCACGCGCGCGATCTCGGTGAGCGTGCAATCATTACGGTCCGGGGAGAGCGCATTCGCATTTCACGCAGGCCAGCGGAATGAACCCGATCAAGGAACATGACCGTGTCGTGCTGACCGCCGACATGGCCGGCGAGAGGCTCGCCGCCGGCGACGTCGGGACAGTGGTTCACATGCATCGCGACGGAAAAGCGTTTGAAGTGGAATTTGTCTCGCTTGACGGAGAAACGGTCGCCGTCGTCACGCTGGAACGCTCGCAGGTCAGGCCAGTCGAACGTCGCGAGATCACCCACGCGCGCAGCGTGGCTTAGGATCCAACCCGCGAGTCGGGCTCGAATTCAGTCTGGCTTGCATTTCCCGCCACACCCACCAGCTCCTGGAGAATCACGCCCGCCGCACCGATCATGAGCGTCGTGGTGCAGTTCCGCGACGCTCATTCGGCCTCGGCCTGTTCGCTCCCGCCACCGATGCGGCAGCCGAAACGAGCTGATTCGACGTGGCGCTTGCTCGAAACCGGCCGCGGTCGTACCATTTTTCAATGGCCCCCGGTACTCTGACCGACCTTCTCAAGCTTTCGCCCGGCGAGCGGGCGGAACTGGCGATCGCGCTTTGGGAAAGTCTTGACGACGCGCAGCGCGACGCCGAACTCGCGCTAACGCCGGAACAAACGGCGGAACTCGACCGTCGGCTCGACGACCATCTGGCGAACCCGGGCAACGCCGTTCCCTGGGACGAGGTCCGCCGCAAGCTTACCGACAAGGCGTGACCTTCCGGCTCGTTTTCCGACCCGAGGCTGAGGCGGAGCTTCTCGAGGCGCGTGGTTGGCATGACGAGCAACTTGCAGGGCTCGGAAACGCGTTCGCGGCCGACCTGGCCAGCGTCGTTACGCGCATCGTTCAGAACCCTCTCGCCAGTTCACGCGTGTATGGCGAAACGCGTCGCACGCTGCTTCGGCGTTTTCCCTACGCAGTTTACTTCCGTGTGCTGGCCGACGAGGTTGTCGTTCTTGCCGTGATGCACGGTCACCGGTATCCGCGCCGCTGGCAATCCCGACGTTGATGCGCAAACCAAAACTCGACCGCGCCTGCGACAAGCGCATTGTCCCCGCCGGCGGTGCGTAAGCCAAGATCGAACCGCCCCCGCCCGGTTGCTCACCGGGTCGAATTGGTATAACATCTATAGCATTTATACGAGAGCGGGACGATGAATTTCAACGTTTACATTGACAAGCCGACCGGGGAGCGGCTGGCGCGGCTGGCCAGGGCGCGGCGCACCTCGCGCAACGCGCTTATTCGCGAGGCGCTCGCGAACCTGCTGGTCCGAGACAGTTACACGGGCTGGCCGCAAGCGGTGCTCGATTTTCGGGGCATGCCAGCCGTGCGTCCTTTCGAGGACGCCCGTCAAGCGCTCAAGGCGCCCAGCGAAGACCCCCTCGTTTGAAGTTTCTGCTCGACACTTGCGTTCTGAGCGATTTCGCGCGCGGCGAGACGAATACCCTCGACCGAGTGAAGGCCACGCCACCAGCCCTCATCGCCGTGTCGAGCATTACGGCGATGGAGATAGAGTTCGGTCTGGCGCTCAACCCCGTCAGGGCGCGCACGCTCGCACCGGTGATGCACGCGCTGCTGCAAGCCGTTGCGGTTCTGCCCTATGAGATTCAGGATGCTCGCGCGACGGCAACGCTACGCGCCGCGCTGCAGAAGAAGGGCCGTCCCGTCGGCGCCTACGATGCGTTGATCGCCGGCTGCGCGCTGGCGCGGGGACTGGTGCTTGTTACTTCCAACGAACGCGAGTTCCGCCGCGTCAGCGGACTACGGGTCGAGAACTGGCGTAAGGCCTAAATGGGCGCTCGCGCGACAGCTTCAAACCGTCTGCGTCACCGAAGATCAGCGTTCACTCAAGATGTTCCCCGCCCTCACCCGCACGATGCAGGCCTTCGGTACAGCCTGAAACGAGAGTCCGCGCACCCCCGTTCCGCGAGTGCACGGTTTTACGTTC
Organism: bacterium; assembly: GCA_027310225.1. GTDB lineage: Bacteria > Pseudomonadota > Gammaproteobacteria > Burkholderiales > SG8-41 > SG8-41. The sequence goes on from DAIDBG010000145.1 coordinate 14,042, forward strand.
CGTAGCCATCCGTCATACCATACCCTCCCCCCGACGCACCCCATGGGAGGAGTCATGGCGACGGACGACGTTCAAAGGGAATTGCCTCTCCCCTTCCCCGAGCTGTCGGGGGACATGCCGCTGCTGCCCGCACGCATGGTCAACGAGTACCAGTACTGCCCCCGCCTCGCCTATCTGGAATGGGTGCAGGGCGAATGGGCGGAATCTTCCGACACGGTCGAGGGGCGGCACGCCCACCGCCGCGTGGACAAGCCGAGCGGCGACCTCCCCGACCCCGCCGCGGAAGAGCCGGAGCGCGTCCATGCGCGCTCGATCACGCTGTCCTCCAATCGCCTCGGGCTGATCGCCAGGATGGACCTGGTGGAGGGTGAGGGAAACTGCGTCACGCCCGTGGATTACAAGCGCGGCAAGCGCCCGCACGTTCCGCAAGGCGCCTACGACCCCGAACGAGTTCAGCTCTGCGTGCAGGGCTTGATCCTGGAAGAGCACGGTTACCAATGCGATGAGGGCGTGCTGTATTTTGTGGAAAGCCGGGAGCGAGTACGCGTCGCCTTCGACGAAGAACTGCGCGCGCTGACCAGAAATGCAATTGACGGGCTGCGGCTGATCGCCGCCGGCGGTCAGACGCCTCCGCCGCTGGAGGACAGTCCCAAATGTCCGCGCTGTTCGCTGGTCGGCATCTGCCTGCCCGATGAGGTGAACTTCCTCAGGAAGGAGCAGACGCCGCCCCGCCCCCTCGCCGTCGCCCGCGATGAGGCACTGCCGATCTACGTGCAGGCCCGCAGCGCCAAGGTTGCCAAGAAGGGCGAAACGCTGGAAATCTCGATCGAGGACAAGGTCGTCCAGACAGCGCGGCTCATTGACGCCTCGCAACTCGTGCTGATGGGCAATGTCTATGTCACCACGCCGACACTGCACGAACTGATGGCACGGGAAATCACGATCTCCTGGCACTCCTTCGGCGGCTGGTTTCTGGGGCACACGGTGGGCACCGGGCACAAGAACGTCGAAATCCGCGCCGCCCAGTACCGGTCGAGCTTCGACAATGCCGCCTGCTTGCGAATCGCAAAAGGCTTCGTCATCGCCAAGATTCAGAATCAGCGCACGCTGCTGCGCCGCAACTGGAAACGGGAGGACAGCACGGATGAACTGATCGAGGCATTTCAGAACGATGCGCGGCATGCTCAGCGAGCGCCCAACCTCCCCGAGCTGCTGGGCGCGGAGGGCCAGGGAGCGGCCCGCTACTTCCGCCACTTCTCCGCCATGCTGAGCCGCGATGGGGATGCCGGATCGCTCGCGTTCGACTTCACGACGCGCAACCGCCGGCCGCCAACCGATCCGGTCAACGCGCTGCTCTCCTATGCCTACGCGCTGCTGGTGCGGACATGGACGGTAGCCCTGACGGCCGTGGGCTTCGATCCCTATCGCGGCTTCTACCACCAGCCGCGCTACGGTCGCCCGGCGCTCGCCCTCGATATGATGGAACCGTTCCGGCCGCTGATCGCGGATTCGAGCGTCATCCAGGCGATCAATAACGGCGAAGTGCGTCCGACGGACTTCATCAGCGCCGCCGGCAGCGTCGCGCTGACCGAGGACGGTCGCAAGCGCTTCATCGGCACGTTCGAGCGCCGCCTTGCCCAGGAAGTCACGCACCCCCTGTTCGGCTACAAGGTCAGCTACCGCCGGCTGCTCGAGCTGCAGGCCCGCCTGCTGGCGCGACACCTGCTCGGAGAGATTTCCGAGTATCCCAACTTCACGACGAGGTAATCATGTTCAACGAAGACCATCTCTACATCGTGGCCTACGACATCAGCGACCAGAAACGCTGGCGGCGGGTTTTCCGGCTCATGAATGGCTACGGTGAATGGCTGCAACTGTCAATTTTCCAGTGCAGGCTGAGTGTTCAGCGACACGCGGAACTGATTGCATTGCTGGACGGAATCATCCATCATAAGGACGACCATCTGGTCTTGCTCGACCTCGGCCCTACCGAGCGGGTGGTGCCAAGGGTGGTCAGTCTCGGTAAAACCTTTACGCCCGTGACACGCGAGCCAGTAATCGTTTAGTCCGCCGTAAAGGTGCGAGCGCTTGAATGGCACGCCCCAGTGCAAGGAGCGCTCGCATACGGTAGCTCTTTAAAAATGCGGAGTTTTTCAGTCAACACGACCTCAAGTGGCGGTCCGGCAGGTCATGTCATACTCCTACCTGGTCACCCTCTCGCGGACCATCATGGAACGTCCTGTCCAGAATAGAATTCCCGAGGGGACTGTTATCCGCGGCGATTCGCCGCGGCCTCATTGAAGCGCAGACGAGATCGGCGTCGGCCTTCACGAGGTCCTGGGTTATCCGCGGCGATTCGCCGCGGCCTCATTGAAGCATTATCCGTTGCGCGCAGCTACTAATCAGCGGGTTACGTTATCCGCGGCGATTCGCCGCGGCCTCATTGAAGCACAGCGCAGGATATGCGCCATTTGTTCAAAGTGTTTCGTTATCCGCGGCGATTCGCCGCGGCCTCATTGAAGCCTTCGCGTGCCCAGCGGGGGATTTTCTACGGGGAGTGTTATCCGCGGCGATTCGCCGCGGCCTCATTGAAGCGCTAAGGGGGGCCGCATGCATCGGCCGGCGCCCCTGGTTATCCGCGGCGATTCGCCGCGGCCTCATTGAAGCTGCCATGCTCTCCAGCGCGCCGCAACGCGGGCCTGATGTTATCCGCGGCGATTCGCCGCGGCCTTATTGAAGCCCGGCAAGCCACCGCCGCAGCGGGCGCGGGACGTGCGTTATCCGCGGCGATTCGCCGCGGCCTCATTGAAGCCTTCGCGTTCAGGATCTCGGCCGCGTCCGCCTCCAGTTATCCGCGGCGATTCGCCTCGGCCTCATTGAAGCGTGAGATAAGTGGCGTCGCCCACTACCACGCGCCGGGTTATCCGCGGCGATTCGCCGCGGCCTCATTGAAGCAAGAAGCTCGGCTGCACAGTCGAGGACACCGGCGACGTTATCCGCGGCGATTCGCCGCGGCCTCATTGAAGCCAGGGCGGTGGCGCCGACCGCGAAACCCTGCGCGCGTTATCCGCGGCGATTCGCCGCGGCCTCATTGAAGCTCGTTGCCGATAAGCTTGATGCTCGTATGATTCGCGTTATCCGCGGCGATTCGCCGCGGCCTCATTGAAGCATTTTCCCGCTGGAATTCGAGCGCAAGGGGGATTCGGTTATCCGCGGCGATTCGCCGCGGCCTCATTGAAGCGTTCGTCGTTGGCACAGTCGGTATCAAACGAAACGGGGTTATCCGCGGCGATTCGCCGCGGCCTCATTGAAGCTTCCGTGATGAACCCAGCGCACACCGGGCACACCCACGTTATCCGCGGCGATTCGCCGCGGCCTCATTGAAGCTCACCGGCGAGCAATTTCACGATGCCCGGGATCAGGTTATCCGCGGCGATTCGCCGCGGCCTCATTGAAGCACTACCTGGCCCAGGTGCCGGGCTCGGGCGCCGCAGGGTTATCCGCGGCGATTCGCCGCGGCCTCATTGAAGCTCCGTCTGATTTAAGGGGTAGGGACACCACCCGCGACGTTATCCGCGGCGATTCGCCGCGGCCTCATTGAAGCGTCGCTCATGTTACGCTCCTATTTCCAATGTCGCGTTGTTATCCGCGGCGATTCGCCGCGGCCTCATTGAAGCCTCTGGAGCATCCCTTGTAATTGCCGGATCATCCGCACTGCAAGGCAGGCAACACCGGCACCTCTCACCGCCGAGGACCTCGTTAGAGGCGCGGCCTCTAACGGAAAGGACGCGAAGGCCACCAACGAAGCAAAATCAACCGCGCCGCCAAGTAGTACCGCCGCCCGGCGAATCCTCGAGCACGATGCCGGCATCGAGCAACTCTTTCCGGATACGGTCAGCCTCGGAAAAATTCTTCGCTTTGCGAGCAGCGGCTCGGTCTGCAATCAACTGTTCCACACTCCTCGTTGTTCCCACCAGTACGACTTCAGCATCTTGAGACTCACGCACGTCCATCCCCTCCGAGACACCCGCATCAATCAGGCGCCTTCCCTGCAAGAAGGCAGTTGGATCGCGCTGTAACAACCCCAGTACGCCCGCCAATGCCTTGAGCTCAGCCGCCGCGTTGCGCGCACCGTTTTCCAGCGCAAACGCCTCTGCTTCGGACAACTTCTCCCGGTCACGCAATCCATCCCGGCAACGATTTATCTCGGCAGCGAGATCATGCAAGACAGCGATGGCTTGGGGTGTATTGAAATCGTCATTCATCGCGGTCATGAACTTGTCGGCATGAGAGGAACTCTTCCAATATGCCTCGTTCAGTTGCCGGGGTGAAATGTGCTCGAAACCCCGCAGCGCAACGTAAAGCCCGCTAAGCGCCTGCCTGGCATCATCAAGATGCTTATCGGAGTAATTGATCGGGCTCCTGTAGTGCGCGCGAATGATGAAGAAACGGATGACCTCGGGATCGTATTTCGCGCGCACGTCGCGCACGGTGAAGAAGTTGCCGAGCGATTTCGACATCTTCTCGTTGTCCACGCGCACGAACCCGTTGTGCATCCAGTAGTTCACGAACGTGCCGCCGTGCGCGCCCTCGGACTGCGCGATCTCGTTCTCGTGGTGCGGGAACTGCAGGTCCTGCCCGCCGCCGTGAATGTCGAAGTGCTTTCCGAGGAGCGCGCTCGACATCACCGAGCACTCGATGTGCCAGCCCGGCCGCCCCTTCCCCCACGGCGAATCCCAGCAGGGCTCGCCGTTCTTGGCGCGCTTCCACAGCACGAAGTCGAGCGGATTCTGCTTGGCGACGCCCACCTCCACGCGCTCGCCCGCACGCAGATCCTCGAGCGACTTGCCCGAAAGCCTGCCGTAGCCGGGAAACTTGCGCACCGAGTAGTTGACGTCGCCGTCCGCCGCCCGGTAGGCGAGCCCGCGGTCCTCGAGCAGCCGGATCATCTCGAGCATGGCCGGCACGTGCTCGGTGGCGCGCGGCTCGAAATCGGGCTTTTCCACGCCGAGCGCTGCGTTGTCCTCGTTCATCGCCTGGATGAAGCGGGCGGTGAGCGCGTCAATCGGCTCCCGGTTCTCCTGCGCGCGCCTGATGATCTTGTCGTCAATGTCGGTGATGTTGCGCACGTAGGTGACCTCGAATCCCAGCGCGCGCAGCCAGCGCCGTACCACGTCGAAGACCAGCATCACCCGCGCGTGCCCGAGGTGGCAGTAGTCGTAAACCGTCATGCCGCACACGTACATGCGGACCCGGCCCGGCGCGATCGGAACAAACTCCTGCTTTTCGCGGGTGAGCGAATTATGAATCCTGAGCATCGGGGATCTGGCGTTTCAGGCCGCGCGGCACCGCGCGAAAGACGACGTTCCGCAGGCGGGTGCGACGGGCGGCTTTACGGGTGCGGAAGGGCGCGAAAGGCAGAGTTTGAATTGACCGGCATTCTTGGTAAAATTTCAAGAATTTTGCAACTAAGCCACTGAAATTTTCGGGAAAGTATAGCACAATGACCGCGGCCTCCCTCCGCTTCTTCGCGCTCGCCGCGGCGTTGCTGGCCGTCCTTCTCAACCCGTTGCCGGCGAGCGCCCGGAACGATGAGCTGCAGGAGGCCAACCAGCTCTTCAAGCAGGGCCAGCTCGATCCTGCGCTCGACCGCGTGAACGCCTATCTCGTCAAAACCCCTAAAGATGCGCGCGGGCGCTTTCTCAAGGGGTTGATCCTCACCGAGCAGAACAAGCCCAATGACGCGATCGAGGTATTCACGGCCCTTACGCAGGAGTTCCCCGAGCTGCCCGAGCCCTACAACAATCTGGCGGTGCTGTACGCCTCGCAGGGCCAGTACGACAAGGCGCGCACCGCCCTCGAGATGGCGAACCGCACCCGCCCGAGCTACGCCGCCGCGCACGAGAACCTGGGCGACATCTACGCCAAGATGGCGAGCCAGGCCTACGAGAAGGCGTTGCAGCTGGACAAGAGCAACACGACGGCAAAGACCAAGCTCAACCTGATCAAGGAGCTGTTTCCCGCGGGCCCGCGCCCGCCGAAGACGGCCGCGATGAAGCCGGAGGCCGCGGCGACGGCGCGCAATCAGGGCGAGACCCTGAAAGCGGACTGAGCGAAAGCGTGGTCGGGAAACGACGTCGCCGGCTGCCTTGCGTATTACCCGGCCGACCAAGTGGCTCATACAGCATGAAAAGGCCGGAAGCTGACGGCCTTGTGCACCGCCCGACTCTCCTTGATTCGCCGCTCCTCATGCCTATCATCAGAACCGTTGTCGCAGCCCTTGCCTTGGCCGCATCCATGCCTGCTGGAGCGGCGAATCCGCAGGTCGAGCTCAAGACCAGCATGGGCACCATCGTGCTGGAGCTCTACCCGGACAAGACGCCGCGCACAGTGGAGAACTTCGTGCAGTACGTGAAAAGCGGCTTCTACGAAGGCACCGTGTTCCACCGCGTGATCCGCGGCTTCATGATCCAGGGCGGCGGTTTCACGCCGGACTTCCGCCAGAAGCCGACCCGCGCGCCGATCCGCAACGAGGCGGCCAGCGGACTGAAAAACGCCAGAGGGACGGTGGCCATGGCGCGCACGCCGGACCCGCATTCGGCCACCGCGCAGTTCTTCATCAACCTCGCCGACAACCCCAGCCTCGACTTTCGCTATCCCACCGAGGAGGGCTACGGCTACACCGTGTTCGGCAAAGTCATCGAGGGCATGGACGTGGTGGACCGCATCGCCAGGGTTGCGACCGGCCCGGGGCCGGCGCCGTACCGCGACGTGCCGGTAAAGCCGGTCGTCATCGAGCGGGCACGCCTGCTGGAGCCGGCCAAGCCGCCCGCCCGGTAATGTTCTCTGTTCTCTGCGGCTGAATGCCTTTAAGGTCAACCATGGTCAAACTGCACACCAACCTGGGCGTCATCACGATCGAGCTCGACGAGAAGCGTGCGCCGCAGACGGTCGCCAATTTCCTGCAATACGTGAACGACGGGCACTACGGCAATACCCTCTTCCACCGCGTGATTGACGGCTTCATGATCCAGGGCGGGGGTCTCGAGCCCGGCATGCGGCAGAAGCCGACGCGCGCGCCGGTCAGGAATGAGGCGGACAACGGGCTCAGGAACGCCGCCTATACCATCGCCATGGCGCGCACTTCGGATCCGCATTCGGCCAGCGCGCAGTTCTTCATCAACCTCGCCGACAATGCTTTCCTCAACTACAGCGCGCCCACGGCGCAAGGATGGGGCTACTGCGTGTTCGGGCGCGTGGTCGAGGGCACGGACGTCGTGGACCGCATCAGGAAGGTAACGACCGGCCGCAGCGGCATGCACCAGGACGTGCCGCTGGAAGACGTGATCATCGAGAAGGCGGAAGTGGCCTGAAGCAGGATTCAGGATTTAGGATTCGGGACTCGGCGATCGGCAAGAAAGGACGGGTGCCTGGCTCGCCATGAATCCTGAATCCTGATTCCCGAATCCTATGTCGCACAGCATTTTCGTCTCCGACCTGCACCTCACCCCTGAGCGGCCGGCCGCCAGCGGGTTGTTCTTCGACTTCGTCGGGCGCACGGCGGTGCAAGCCGAGGCGCTCTACATCCTCGGTGACCTGTTCGATTACTGGGTCGGCGACGACGATCTTGCCGAAGCGTTCAACGCCTCGGTGGCGCAGGCCTTGCGCGGGCTGGCCGGCAGGGGAATCAGTCTCCATCTCATGCAGGGAAACCGCGACCTGCTGCTGGGAACGGGGTTCGCGGCGCATTGCGGCGCAGAGCTGATCGTTGACCCCACCGTGCTCGATCTGTACGGCACCAGGACGCTGCTCATGCACGGGGACACGCTGTGCACCGGCGACGTCGAGTATCAGAAGTTCCGCGCCTACGCGCGCGACCCGGAAACCCAGCGCAAGTTCCTCGCGCAGCCGCTCGCGGAGCGCCGCCTCCGGATGACCGGCATGCGGGCTGAAAGCGAGAAGAGCAAACGGGACAAGGCGCCGGACATCATGGACGTGACGGTCACGGCGGTCGAGCAGACGTTGCGCAACCACGGCTATCCACGGTTGATCCACGGCCATACCCACCGCCCCGCGCGCCACCTGCACGTGGTGGACGGCCACCCCTGTGAGCGCTGGGTACTGAGCGACTGGTACGGCCGCGGCGGCTATCTGCGCTGCGACAGCAAGGGGTGCAGGGCCGAATGGCTGTAGCCGATCGGCGACACCGGCCCGGCCGGGCCGGCTGAAAACGTTCCGTTCCCTCCGTTCCTTCCCGCGCAGTCTCGACAATATTTCCTGCGGATACGCGTTTTCTCCGTCCGCCGCACTCCGTGACGACGGCGCCGGCGGCGGTTTACAAAGTTTTACACTTTGCAAGGCGCAGAACGGCGCCAAACGCGGTCGAATCAGTATCGGCAACAACCGCCGCCGCCCGTTCGGACACCCGCCCGCGGTCCGGCGCTCGAGCCGGATGCGGGCGCGGCAGGGTCCGATGCGGGACGGCCGCACGATACGAGGAGATGGCGATGAAAGTGACGATCAACTCGGTGATCGTTCGATCGCTTGCCCTGCTGCTGGCAGCATCGGTCGCATTCACCCAGGAGCGGGTTGCGTTCGCCCAGGAGCAGGCTGCATTCCGGCAGGAAGAGCTCGATCAGATGCTGGCGCCGATCGCGCTCTACCCCGATTCGCTGCTGTCGCAGATCCTGATGGCGTCAACCTATCCGCTCGAGGTGGTCCAGGCCGCGCGCTGGTCGAGAGCGCGCCCCGGCCTGAAAGGCCTGGACGCGGTGAAAGCGGCCGAGCCGATGGATTGGGATCCCAGCGTCAAGTCGCTGGTGGCGTTCCCGCAGATCCTATCCGTGATGGACGAAAAAATAGACTGGACGCAGCGTCTGGGCGAAGCGTTCCTCGCGCAGCAGCCGCAGGTCATGGACACGGTCCAGCGCCTGCGGGCAAAGGCGGCGGAAGCGGGCAATCTCGGGGCCAGCGAACGGGTGCGGGTGACGCGGGAAGGCGAGAACATCCTCATCGAGCCCGCCGCTCCCGACGTCATCTACGTTCCGTACTACAACCCGACCGTCGTTTACGGGCCGTGGTGGTGGCCGGCCTATCCGCCCGTTTACTGGGGACCGCCCCCGGGCTATTACTATGCCGGGCCGGGGTACCCACCCGCGTTCATCTGGGGCAGCGGATTCGTGATCTCGGCGGGATTCTTCTTCGGACACACGGACTGGCGTCGGCGTCAAGTGACGGTGATCCAGAACAACGTCATCGTGAACCGGCAGACGACGGTGATCAGGCGCAACCAGGTCGCGGTGAACGACAAGCCTGCCGTGTGGCGCCACAACCCGGCCCATCGCCGCGGCGTGCCGTACCAGAACGCGTCGCTGCAGAAGGAGTTCGGCCGCCCGGGCGCCTCCAGCAACGGCGCGCGGCGCGACTTCGCCCGGCAGGACCCCTCCGCGGCTGTCCGCCCGGGCAATGGAGATCGTCCATCGAGCCTGCGGGACGGACGCACGGGTGAGCGGGGAAAAGCGGCCTTGATTCCCGATTCGCGCGCGCCACGGCCCGACCGTCCCGCGGCGCAGGGCAATACCCGCCACACGGATCCGCGCACGGACACCGCCCGTCCGCAGGCGCGAAGCACTGCGCCCCAATCAACGATCACGCCGCCCGCCGCCCGCCCCGACGGACGTCCCCCTCAAGCGGCGAGCGGAAATCGGGTGCCGCAGCCCTCCGCGAAGGGGGAAGCAGGCCGGCGCGCAGAAGGCGCCGGGGATCGCCGTCAGGACAACGGCGGGCAAGGAACCGTGCCACGCCGCGAGCCGCCCGCTGCCCGGCCCCCCGCAGCCGGCGCAAACTCCGCGCCACAGGCGGGCAATGGCAATCGCCGGGGCAACGGCGAAGCGAAATCCGGGGGCGGCCGCCGGCAATCCGCGGAACGCGAAGGCGGTCGCGAAAAATAAGGCCGCCCCGTTAGAGGCTGCGCCTCAACGGGGCGGTTTACGTTTCCAGCCCGCGCGCAAGGTCCGCCTTGATGTCCTCGATGTTCTCCAGGCCGACGGCGACGCGCAGCAGGCCGTCTCCGATGCCCGCCGCGTTGCGCGCTTCCTGGGAAATGCGCCCGTGCGTGGTGGACGCCGGATGGGTGATCGTGGTCTTGGTGTCGCCCAGGTTGGCGGTGATGGAGATCAGTCGCGTGTTGTCCACGACGCGCCATGCGGCCTCCCTGCCGCCCTTGACGTCGAACGACACGATCGCGCCGGGGCCCTTCTGCTGTCTTTGCGCGAGCTCGTGCTGCGGGTGTGACGGCAATCCCGGGTAATACACGCGCGCGATCCGCGGCTGTTTCTCCAGCCAGCGCGCGAGCTCCAGGGCGCCCGCGGACTGCGCCTCGAGCCGGATCCTGAGCGTCTCCAGCCCCTTGAGGATCACCCAGGCGTTGAAAGGGCTCAGGGTCGGCCCGGCGGTGCGGAGAAACCCGAATACGCCCTCATAAATCGCATCACGCCTGCCCAGCAC
>DAIDBG010000146.1 GCA_027310225.1 bacterium
TCACCGGCTACCGCCACTTCCGTCACTGACGCGGCGCGAGCGCGCGAAGGCAGAAGGGTGAAGGGAGAAGTGAGAATGCGGGAAACGCGGCGCCCTGGACGTGTCTTTGCCGAGTTTTTGCCCTTCCCCCTTCCCCCTCCCCGCATTCACTCATGAAATTGCTGGTCATCGGCTCCGGGGGGCGCGAGCATGCGCTGGCGTGGAAGCTCGCGCGCTCGCCGCGCGTGTCGCGGGTGTACGTCGCCCCCGGCAATGCCGGTACCGCGCGCGAAGACGGCCTTGCCAACGTGGCGCTCGGCACGATACCCGAGCTCGTCGAGTTTGCGCGCAAGGAGGCGGTCGCCTTTACCGTCGTCGGTTCGGAAGCGCCGCTCGCGGAAGGCGTCGCGGACGCCTTCCTTGCCGCCGGGCTCAGGATTTTCGGACCGACGCAGGCCGCCGCCCGCCTCGAAAGCTCCAAGGAGTTCGCCAAGAGCTTCATGCAGCGGCACGGCATACCGACTGCTGCGTACGGCGCCTTCACCGATGCCGGGCAAGCCCACGATTACCTCGAGCGGCACGGCGCGCCCATCGTGATCAAGGCCGACGGCCTGGCCGCCGGCAAGGGCGTGGTGGTAGCGGCGAACCTCGGCCAGGCGCACGCGGCGGTGGACGGGATGCTGCTGGAAAAGAAGCTGGGCGCGGCGGGCAGCCGCGTGGTGATCGAGCAGCACCTGGAGGGAGAAGAGGCGAGCTTCATCGTGCTTGCCGACGGGCGGCACGCGCTGGCGCTCGCGAGCAGCCAGGACCACAAACGCCTGCTCGACGGCGACCGCGGCCCCAATACCGGCGGCATGGGCGCATACTCTCCGGCGCCCGTGGTGACCCCCGGCATTCACGCCAAGGTGATGCGCGAAGTGATCCTGCCGGCGATCGCCGGCATGGAGCAGGACGGCACGCCCTACGTCGGTTTCCTCTATGCTGGGCTGATGATCGGAAAGGGGGGGAGCATCAGGGTGCTGGAATTCAACTGCCGCCTGGGTGACCCGGAGACGCAGCCGATCATGCTGCGGTTGAAAAGCGACCTCGTGCCGCTCCTCGAACACGCGCTCGGCGGCGAGCTCGATCAGGCGCAAGCCGAGTGGGACACACGCGTCGCCCTGGGGGTGGTGCTGGCGGCGCACGGCTACCCCGACACGCCGCGCAAGGGTGACCCGATCCAGGGGCTGCCCGCACCGGCCGAGGATTATCATGTGTTTCACGCCGGAACGGCGCTGAATGGAACCGACACCGTCACGAGCGGCGGGCGCGTTCTCTGTGTGGCGGCGCTCGGGCACAATGTGCGTAGCGCCCAGCGCCGTGCCTACGAGATCGCCGGGCGCATCCGCTTCGACGGCATGCAGTATCGCCGCGACATCGGTCACCGCGCGGTGGCGGCCGGCCGCAGATAGCGCGCCGGGGTAAAGAGACCATGGCCGGGAAGACTTACGACCGCGCGGGCGAAGGCGTCGGCAACCTCGTCGCTCCCGTGGAACGGCAGGCCGTCAGGCAGTTCTTCCTCGATCTGCAGGAAACGATAGTCGGGCGGCTCGCCGCGCTCGACGGCACGGGCTTCCGGCGCGACGAGTGGGGCCGTGCGGAAGGCGGCGGCGGGATTACGCGCGTGCTCGAGGAAGGCGGCGTGTTCGAGCGGGCCGGCGTCAACTTTTCCCACGTGTGCGGCGCGAACCTGCCGCAGTCCGCCACGGCAGCCCGGCCGCAGCTCGCCGGGTGCTCCTTCGAGGCGATGGGCGTTTCTCTCGTGCTGCATCCCCGCAACCCGCACGCTCCCACCGTGCACCTGAACGTGCGTTTCTTCCTCGCGGAGAAACGCGGCGCCGGACCGGTGTGGTGGTTCGGCGGCGGCATGGACCTCACGCCCTGCTACGGCTACGCGGAGGACGCGCGGCATTTCCACCGGATCTGCCGCGATGCGCTCGCGCCGTTCGGCGCCGACCGCTACCCGCGCTACAAGAAGTGGTGCGACGAGTATTTCCACCTCAAGCACCGCGGCGAGCCGCGCGGCATCGGCGGCATCTTCTTCGATGATCTCGACCAGCCCGACTTCGTGACCTGCTTCGCGCTCGTAAAAAGCGTGGGCGGGCACTTCCTGCCGGCCTACCTGCCCATTCTCGAGCGCCGCAAGGGGCTGCCCTACGGCGAGCGCGAGCGCGCGTTCCAGGCCTATCGCCGCGGGCGTTACGTCGAGTTCAACCTGGTGTACGACCGGGGGACGCTCTTCGGGCTGCAGTCGGGCGGGCGCATCGAGTCGATTCTGGTGTCGCTTCCGCCGCAGGTCGCATGGCGCTACGACTGGCGGCCGGAGCCCGGCAGCCCGGAGCAGGAGCTGTACACCGATTTCCTGGTGCCGAAGGACTGGCTCTGACAGGGCCGGCTTCGCGTGCCGGCCGGCTCAGCGGATCACGGGCCGCAGCCAGCTCTTCAGCGAGCGCACGCGTTCCGCGATTTTTTGCGCGAGATCGTCCGCCATCCGTGCGGCGGCAACCTTGTAACCCCGGGCGAGCTGGGGCGCCTGCCGGAACGTCTGGTAGCGCTCGAGCGCCGCCTGCGCGTGCTGCTTGAGGAGCCTCAGGTTTACCGGCTTGTTGACGAAACGGAAGATCTGCGCCTGGTTGATGAGCTCGATCACCAGTTCCGAGTCGGAGGCCTCGGTCAGAACGATGGCGAGGATCTCGGGACGCTCCTGCTTGAGCAGCTTGAAGGCCGCGATGACATCCTCGCGTCCGCGCTCGATGTCGGCGACGATGAGGGCGGTCTCCTGGGCCTCCAGCGCGGCGAATGCCGCCTCGAGGTCCCTCGCATGGTTAACGGGGCAGACTGCACCGAACAGCTCTTTCGCGGAGCGGAACACCTCCTCGGCGCGGTCCACCACCAGAATGCCGGCGCTGATCCTGGCCGGCGGCGCCGAGCCCGTCACGGCGGCTTCCTCAAGCTCGCCCGCGACCGCCACCGCCTCGGCGATCGTTTTCCGGATTTCCCGGTTGTCCCACGGCTTGCTCACGAAACGAAACACTTCGCCTTCGTTGATCGAGCCCACGATCGCGGCGAGGTCCGAATAGCCGGTGAGCAGCAGGCGCACCGTGGCGGGCGCCGTCTCCTTCACCTGGCGCAGGAGCTCCACCCCGGTCATGCCGGGCATGCGCTGGTCGCTCACGATGACGTGCGGCTGGAACTTGTTGACGAAGTCAAGCGCTTCCCGGCCGTTGGTGGCGGTGAAGACGTGGTAGTTGAGCCGGAAGATCGAGCGCAGCGCGGTGAGGATGCGCTCCTCGTCGTCCACGAACAGCAGGCGCGCCTTCCTGGCCGGGGTTTCGGTGGCGGTCGCGGAAGGCGCCGGTGCCGGTTCCGGCGCGCCAGGCACCGGGGCGGGCTCCGGCGCAGTGGGCTTCTCGGACCGCGGTCGCGGCGCGCCGGCAAGCAGGCGTGCGGCCCGGATCAGGGAGGGATCAATGCGCTGGGTCGGAGCGTCGGCCATGGCACCAGGATCGGCTTCGCGGCTCGCCATGCGGAGGCTCGCCTCGACGCCCTTGACGAAGGCGTCGGAAAAGTCCTTCGCGGCTTGGAAGCGGTCCTCGCGTTTCTTGGCGAGCGCTTTCTGCGCCGCCCAGTCGAGCTGGACCGAGAGCCTGGTGTTGTACTCGGAGGGGTTCACCGCCCGTTCGTTCAGGACCTGCCGCATGACGTCGGCGTTGTTGCCCGTGAAGGGACGCCGGCCGGTGAGCAGTTCGTAGGCGATCACGCCCGCGGAATAGATGTCGCTGCGCGCATCAATCTCGGTGCCGAGAAACTGCTCCGGCGACATGTAGCCGGGCGACCCCATGATCTCGCCCACCTGCGTGAGCGTGGAGGAATCAATGCGCGCGATGCCGAAATCGCTGATCTTGATGCGGCCGTCGTCGTTGATCAGGATGTTCGACGGCTTGACGTCGCGGTGGACCACGCCCTGTGCGTGAGCGTATCCCAGCCCGTCGAGGAGCTGGCGGACCATCTCGCCGATCTCCTTGAGGCTGAACTGCGCCCGGTCCTGGATGTGGTGAAACAGCGATTTTCCGTTCACCAGCTCCATCACGATGTAGGCGATATCCTCGTCCTCGCCGTAGTCGTAGATCGCCGCGATCCGCGGGTGCGTGAGGCGCCCCACCGCCCGGGCCTCGTGCCGGAAGCGCGTGAGCGCGTACTGCAGGTCGGCGGGGTCGAGCGCCGACTTCGTGATGGTCTTGATCGCCACCTGGCGGTGGATCGCCGGATCGAATGCCTGGTAGACGACGCCCATCCCGCCCTGGCCGAGCACGCCCTGGATCCGGTATTTGCCGATGGTCGCCGGGGTGTTCATGTGAGAGGGCCGGAGGCCGGGCTGCGCTCAGGGGGCGAGCCCCGCCGGTTCCGGGGGCACCAACGGTAGCAGTACCGTGAACTTGGTGCCAACCCCGACGGCGGAGGCCACGGTGACCCTCCCCCCGTGCTGCTCGACGATCTTGTAGACGATGGAAAGGCCCAGCCCCGTGCCCTGGCCCACGTCCTTGGTGGTGAAGAACGGGTCGAAGATCTTGGGCAGGACCTCCGGCGGGATGCCTTTGCCGTTGTCTTCGACATCCACCGCAACGTGCTCCGCATCCTCCATGCGGGTGGTGAGCGTGATCACGCCCTCGCCCGATTCGATCGCCTGCGCCGCGTTGCTGATGAGGTTCAAGAACACCTGGTTGATCTGCGACGGCGAGCAGGTGATCGGCGGGATGTCGCCGAAGCGCTTCCTGACCGCGTGCTTCTTGATTTCATGCCGGGCGAGGAGCAGCGTGCTCTCCAGTCCCTCGTTCAGGTTGAAGCTTGCCACCTTGCTGCGGTCGAGGCGCGAGAAATTCCTGAGGTTGACCACGAGATCGGAAATCTGCTCGATTCCGTAGAGGCCGTCCTTTACCAGGTCGTTCAGCTCGTCGAGCACATGGTGCTCCTTGAACTGCGTCACCAGGTTCTGCACCAGCGCGAACTGGGCCGCGAGCTGCCGGGGATTGGCGGCGCCCGACCGGAGAAGCTCGATCAGCTTTTCCGCCTCGAAGATGAGTTGCGTCAGCTCGGGGACCCTGCCCCTGACCGAGCCGAGGCTGTTCTTGACGTAGGCGAGCGGCGTGTTGATCTCGTGCGCGACGCCCGCCACCATCTGGCCGAGGGAGGACATCTTCTCGGTCTGGATGAGCTGGGCCTCGGATTGCTTGAGCTGCCTGAGCGTTTCCGACAATTCCCGGGTGCGCTCGGCGACGCGCCGTTCCAGCCCCTCGTTCGCGGCGTTGATCTGCCGGTAGCTGGCGATGAGGCGCGTCGCCAGATAGCCGAGCAGGATCAGCAGCGCGCCCGAGTAGGCGAACAGGTAAACGCGGTAGAGTTCGCGCTCGGCGAGCAGCGACTCGAACTCGCGCGAGAATGCGCTGGTCAGCCCGTTGACGCGCGGGCCGGCGGTGAGGAACGAGAGCTTCACGAACAGATCCTGCTCGATCGGCTTCGCCCCCAGCAACTGCTGCACGTTGCCGTCGAGCCGGAGCAGCCCGTTGCGCAACGCGGCGGGCACATACGCGGCGGCCTCGCGCAGGTCGGACGCCACCGTCTCGAGGGTCCTGCGCTGCGCCTCGCCCGGTGCGAAATAATATTTCTGCGCCTCGGCGATGGTGAGTGCCACCGCGTTCTCCGCCGCCACCAGCCGCTCGCGCTCGCGGAAAGCCTGCCACGTTCCCCGCACCAGGCCGGCGATTTCAGCGTCGGAGGCGAGCACGCGGGCGAGCGCCTGCATTGCCGCCGCGTTCGCCTTCCTGAATTTGTCCACCATCCCGGCCTTCTGCAGGAAGGCGCTGGCGAGATCGGGGAGCCCCTGCTTGAGCGCCGGGCTGTTGGTGTCCCGCGCGGCAGCGGCGAGTTCGTTGCGTATGCGGTTGAGCGCCGCGCCGTAGTCCGGGGGAGGCAGCGGCGCCGGACCCGGCTCGGTGCGTGCGCGCAGGATATCCACGTCCCAGCGCGCA
This sequence comes from bacterium, assembly GCA_027310225.1. GTDB lineage: Bacteria > Pseudomonadota > Gammaproteobacteria > Burkholderiales > SG8-41 > SG8-41. The sequence continues at coordinate 6,045 of DAIDBG010000146.1, forward strand.
TCAATCTCCTTCAGTTCCCGGAACAGCACCAACACCTCGTTCTGGCGCTTGACGTCAACGCCCTGGGTCTTGAAATAGAGGTAGCCGAGGAGGGCCGCGAGCACGAGCGCCGCCAGCGCGAGCAGCGCACGGCGGGTAACGCGCGGGAACGGCCGGAGGGCAGGTGCAGCGCCCGCTTCCGGGCTCTGCATGGCGCGCTCACTCACCGAGGTAGGCCTGTCTCACGCGGGCATCGTCGAGCAGGCGCCGGGCGCTGTCGGCGAGCACGATCAGCCCGCTTTCCATCACGTAGCCGCGATGGCAGACCTCGAGCGCGAGCCTGGCGTTCTGCTCCACCAGCAGCAAGGTGACTCCCTCGGCTGCGATCGTGCATATGGTCTCGAATATCTTCTGCACCATGAGCGGTGCGAGCCCCATGCTGGGCTCGTCGAGCAGCAGCAGCCGCGGCCGGCTCATCAGCGCGCGGGCGATCGCCAGCATCTGCTGTTCGCCCCCCGACAGCGTTCCGGCGAGCTGGCGGCGCCGTTCGGCGAGCCGCGGGAACAGGCCGTAAACGCGGTCGAGATCGGCCGCGATGCGCGCGCGGTCGCGGCGGCTGTAGGCGCCCATCGCCAGGTTCTCCTCGGTGGTGAGGAGCCCGAAGATGCCGCGGCCTTCGGGAACCAGCGCCAGGCCGTGCTGCACGAGCTCGAACGCCGGGCGCGCCGTTATGTCGTTGCCATTATAGAGGATGCATCCGGCAGCGGGCCGCACCAGGCCGGCGAGCGCCTTCAGCGTGGTGGTCTTGCCGGCGCCGTTGGCGCCGATCAGCGTGATCAGCTCGCCGGCGCCCACCTCGAGGTCCACGCCCTTGACGGCGTTGATCCCGCCGTAGCAGACCTTCAGCCCCCTCACCTCAAGCAAGCGTGCCCCCCAGGTAAGCCTCGATGACGGCGGGATCGCGCTGCATCTCAGCCGGCGCGCCCTCGGCGATTTTCCTGCCGTAATCGAGCACCGCCACGCGGTCGCACAGTCCCATCACCAGTTTCACGTCGTGCTCGATCAGCAGCAGCGTCATCCCGTCGCCGCGGACCTTCTCGAGCAGGCGCCGCAATTCCGCGGTTTCGGTCGCGTTCATGCCGGCGGCCGGCTCGTCGAGCGCGAGCAGCCGGGGGTCGGTGGCGAGCGCACGCGCGATCTCGAGACGGCGCTGGTCCCCGTAGGCGAGGTTGCGCGCGAGCTCGGCGGCGCGGCCGCCGATGCCGACGTAGTCGAGCAGCGCGCGCGCGCGCTCCGAGATGGCCGCCTCCTCGGACCGGGTCGCGGCATCGCGCAGCACCGCGCCGAGCACCCCGGCGCGCGTGCGAACGTGGCGCCCGACCATGACGTTCTCCAGCGCGCTCATGTTGGCGAAGAGCCGGATGTTCTGGAACGTGCGGGCGATGCCGCACGCCGCGACGCGGTGCGGCTTCAGGCCCGTCAGGCGCACGCCGTCGAAAGCGAGCTCGCCGCCATCGGGCCGGTAGAGCCCGGTCAGCACGTTGAAGAGCGTGGTCTTGCCCGCGCCGTTCGGGCCGATCAGGCCGAAGATCTCGCCGCGCCTGACCTCGAGCGAAACACCGGCGAGCGCGATGAGCCCGCCGAAGCGCTTGGAAACGGCGCGGGCCTCGAGCAGCGGGGTGCGGTCACCGGCGCGCATCGTACACGCTCGCCTGCTCCTGGAGCGCTACCTCGCCTTCGGCCGCGAGCTCGCGGCGGCGCACGGTGGAGGGCCACAATCCGGAGGGACGCAGCAGCATCACCAGTATCAGCGCCAGCCCGAACAGCAGCAGGCGCAGGTCCGCGGGATCGGCGAGCACGCGTCCGAACAGCGCCTGCTGCAGGGGTCCCAGGTAGCGCAGCGCCTCGGGCAGCACCACCAGCAGCACCGCGCCCAGTATCACGCCCGGTATGTTGCCCATGCCGCCCAGCACCACCATGGACAGGATCATGACGGACTCGATGATCGTGAAGCTCTCGGGGCTGACGAAGCCCTGGAAGCCGGCGAAGAGACCGCCCGAGACGCCGCCGAAGCTCGCGCCCATGGCGAAGGCGAGCAGCTTCACGTTGCGGGTGTTGATGCCCATGGCCGCGGCCGCCACCTCGTCCTCGCGGATCGCCACCCACGCGCGCCCGATGCGCGAGTCCTCGAGCCGCATCGAGACGAAGATCACCGCAAGCGTGAGCACGAGAAAGAGGTAGTAGTAGTTGTAGACCGCGGGAAAGCTCACGCCCAGAAGGACGTGGGTCTGCGCGAGGGAAAATTCTCCGAGACGGATGGGGTCAATGAGGTTGATGCCCTGCGGGCCGTTCGTGATGTTGACCGGTGCGTTGAGGTTCACGAGAAAGATGCGGATGATTTCACCGAAGCCGAGCGTCACGATCGCCAGGTAGTCGCCACGCAGCCGCAGCGTGGGCGCGCCGAGCAGCACGCCGAACACGCACGCGACCGCCGCGCCCAGCGGCAACAGCAGCCAGAACGGCAAATGGATGTCGAAATGGGGCGAGGCGAGCAGCGCGTAGAAATAGGCTCCGACCGCGAAGAACGCGACGTAACCGAGGTCGAGCAGCCCGGCGTAGCCAACCACGATGTTGAGCCCCAGCGCGAGCATGATATAGAGCAGCGCGAAGGCGGCGATGCGCACCCAGGTGCGGCCGTGCGCCCAGTCGGTGGCGAACGGCAGCACGAGCAGCAGCAGCGCGAGCGCGATGTACGCGGCCCACGCCATGCGCGGGTCGCGCTTCAGTTGCTGCCAGCGATCGGGAAACGAAGACATATGTCACCAGTCACGTCTTCAGGTTCTCTCGGCAACGCGCTCGCCGAGCAGCCCGGAAGGACGGAACATCAGCACCAGGATCAGCACCAGGAACGCGAACACGTCCTGGTAATGGCTGCCGAGGAAGCCGCCGGTCAGCGCTCCGATGTAGCCGGCGCCGAGGCTCTCGATCACCCCCAGCAGCACACCGCCCAGCATCGCGCCCGCGATGTTGCCGATGCCGCCCAGCACCGCGGCGGTGAACGCCTTCAGCCCCAGCATGAATCCCATGAAGTAGTGCGTGACGCCGTAGTAGGCGCTGACCATCACGCCGGCGACCGCGGCGAGCGCCGAGCCGACCACGAAGGTGACCGAGATCACGGTGTTGATGTTGACGCCCATCAGTCCCGCGACTTCGGGGTTGTGCGAGGTGGCGCGCATGGCGCGGCCCAGGCGCGTGCGGTGCACGAGCAGCAGCAGCGCCGCCATGACTGCCGCGGCGAGCGCCACGATGAAAATCTGCAGGTCGCTCACCGTGGCGCCGGCGAGTTGACGGGGCGTTGCCGGCAGCACCGCGGGGAATGAATAGTACTGGCGTCCCCAGATGATCATCGCCACGTTCTGCAGCACGATGGACATGCCGATCGCGGTAATGAGGGCGGCGAGCCGCGGCGCGTGGCGCAGCGGCCGGTAGGCGACCCGCTCGATGGCGAAGCCGAGCAGCATACAGATCGCGATCGCGACCAGCAGGCCGAGCGCGGCGACGGCCGGTCCCGGCAGCGCGACGCCGTTTGCCAGCAGCATCTGGATCACGGTGAGCGCCACGAATGCGCCGATCATCACCACTTCGCCGTGGGCGAAGTTGATGAGCCCGAGGATGCCGTAGACCATGGTGTACTCCAGCGCGACCAGCGCGTAGATCGCGCCCAGCACGATGCCGTTGATGAGCTGCTGGAGAAAGATGTCCATGCGCGCCGCCTACACATGCAAACGGCACCCGAAGGTGCCGTTCACGAGCCGATGCCCGGTATTCACCACGCCATCGTCATTGCTTTTCCGCGGCCGCCGCCGGCGCGGCCGCTTCGCCGCCTACCGTCTCGAGCGCGTCCCACCGGCCGCCCTTCACCACGTAGAGCGTGATCGGGCCGTTCCTGAGGTCGCCCTTGTCGTCGAATGCGATCGGCCCCGTCACGCCCTGCCGGCTGGTCTTGGCGAGCACGGGCAGGTACTTCGCCGGCTCGGTCGAATCCGCCCTGATCATCGCTTCCATGAGCGTCATGGCCGCATCATAGGCGTACGGCGCGTAGATCTGGATCTGGCCGTACTTGGCGGTAAAGCGGTCGGTGAAACCCTTGCCGCCCGGCATCTTGTCGAGCGGCAGGCCCGGCGAGGAGGCGATCACGCCATCGGCTGCCGGACCGGCGAGCTTGATGAACTCCGGGCTCTGCGCACCGTCGCCGGCGAGGAACCTGGCTTTGACCGCGAGCGCCTTCATCTGCGCCACCATCGGTCCCGCCTGGGCGTCCATGCCGCCGTAGAACACGAGGTCCGGATTCCGGCCCTTGATGCTGGTGAGGATGGCGCGGAAGTCGGTCGCCTTGTCGGTAGTGTACTCGCGCCCGACAACGCTCGCGCCGGCCGCCTTCGCCGCTTTTTCGAACTCGTCCGCGAGCCCCTGGCCGTAGGCGGTGCGATCGTCAATGATGGCGATGCGCTTCGCCCCGTTCTTCACCGCGTATTCACCGAGCACCTTGCCCTGCTGGATGTCGTTCGCCATCACGCGAAACGCGCCCTTGTAGCCCTGCTGGGTGTACTTGGGATTGGTGGCCGAGGGCGAGACCTGCGGAATGCCGGCGTCGTTGTAAATCTTGGAGGCGGGAATCGTCGTGCCGGAATTGAGGTGGCCGATCACGCCCGCGACTTTCATGTCCACCAGTTTCTGCGCGACGATGGTGCCGGTCTTGGGGTCGGCCTGGTCGTCTTCGCTCACCAGATCGAACCGCACCTTCGCGCCCCCGATCGTTACGCCCTTCGCGTTCATCTCCTCGACCGCGGGCCGCGCCCCGTTGTCGTTGTCCTTGCCGAGGTGCGCCTGCGGCCCTGTGAGCGGTGAAACCTGGCCGATTTTCACCACGATTTCGGAGGGCTGGAGCGCCCCGGCCCGGGGCGCGGGCGGTGACGCTTCCCGGCCGCAACCCGCAAGGAGGAGTGCCTGCGTCAGACCCCAGACGATGCCGGACCCTTGCCCGTGGACCATGTGCGCCCCCTAACGATAAATGATTGTTGTAACGAGGGAAATCATTATCCGCGGCGATTTCTGTATTGTCAATTTACGGCAGTCGCCCGGCTGCGAGCCCAACAAAAAAGCCGGCGCGGGGCCGGCTTTCCTGTGCGGTGACAGCCGCTCTACTTGAGCGAGAGTATCCACTGCACTATGGTCTTGATGTCCTGGTCCTTGACCTGCGCGTTGGGCGGCATCGGGATGTCGCCCCACACGCCCTTGCCGCCGGCCTTGACCTTCTTGATGAGATTGGCTTCCGCATCCTTCTGGCCGCGGTACTTGGCGGCGACCTCCTTGAAGGCGGGGCCGACCACCTTCTTGTCCACCGTGTGACAGGCAGTGCAGCCGTTGGCCTTGATCAGCGCGTCTGCGGCCTTGGGCTCGGCAGCCGACGCGGCGGTCGCAAGAACGAGTCCCGATGTCGCGATCATCAGGGTTGCTAATGCTTTCATGGTTTCTCCTGTGTTTTATGCGGAAGCTCCCGCATTTTAGCGCACCGGCGCCTGCCCGGTTAACCCGGGCCTGTCGGCCGCTTGCTTTCCGGACAGCTCGCGCTCGAGCGTGGCGAGGTCGCCGATCGCCGGCAAACAGGTAACGCCGCGGCAGACCGAGGCGTTGACACCCGCACCCCCCGCAGGCCTGTCGAGGGCGGGAGGAAGCCCGCCTGTGCCATAGGGTATGCTGACGACGAGCGTCGTCGGACGGTAGGCGCACGCGAGCGCACGCTGCCATTCCGCGATCCGCCCCCGCTCTCCGCGCAGGATGACGGTTTGCGGCGGCGTGAGGTGTTCCTCGATCGCCGTGGCGAGGCTCACGAAGGCACTGGGCTGGCGCTCGACTGCGGGGTAAAAGAGCTTGAGCGCGCGCTCGGCGGCTTCCAGGTAGCGCGCCTCGCCGAGGAGATGGCCCAGCCGCTGCAGCGCAAAGACGGCGATGCCGTTGCCCGAAGGCGTGGCGTCGTCGCGGTCGGGCTTCGTGCGGTGTATCAGCCTTTCATGATCGCGGGAAACGAAGAAGAAGCCGCCCGCCTCCCGGTCCTCGAACTGCGCGAGCAGCAGCTCGGCGAGCTCGCGCGCGAACGCGAGATCCCCGGACCGGAATTCCGCCTGCATCAGCTCGAGAGCTGCCTCGAGAAGAAAAGCGTGATCGTCGAGGTAGGCGTTGAGATGCGCCACGCCATCCTTGCAGGTGGCGTTGAGCCGGCCGTCGCGCCACAGCCGCGCGTGGATGAAATCGAGGGCGCGGCGCGCGGAAGCAAGCCAGTCCGCCTCGTTGAAGACGCGCGCGGCGTGCGCCATGCCGCGCACCATCAGCGCGTTCCAACTCGCGAGCACCTTCTCGTCGCGCCCCGGCCGCACGCGCCGCTCGCGCACGGCGAGGAGCTTCGCGCGGGCGGCGGCGAGCCGCGATTCGCATTCGGCGAGCGGCACATCGAGCTTCTTCGCCACGAAGGTGAGCGGCTTCACCACGCGCAAGTGCCAGTGCCGGCCTTCGAAGTTGGGCGGTCCGTCAAGGCCGTAGTGGGGCCCGGCCACCGCGTACTCTTCGGTAGTGAGCGCCTGCTTCACCTCCTCCGGCGTCCACACGTAGTACTTGCCTTCCTCGTGCTCGGAGTCGGCGTCGAGCGAGGAGTAGTAGCCGCCCTCGGGAGACTGCATCTCGCGCATCACCCAGCCCGCGGTCTCGGCGACGACCTGTTTGAACAGCGGCTGCCCTGTCACCTGCCACGCGTCGCTGTAGAGCGCGATCAGCGCCGCGTTGTCGTAGAGCATCTTCTCGAAGTGCGGGATGTTCCAGTACTGATCCACGCTGTAGCGGCAGAAGCCTCCGCCCAGGTGGTCGTAAATGCCGCCCTCGGCCATCTTGGTGAGCGTGAGGCGCGGAATGGCGAGGCTCAGCTCCCCGCCGTCGAGAGCGTGGCGTCGGAGGCAGAACGCGAGCTCGAAGGGATGGGGAAACTTCGGCGCATGCCCGATGCCGCCGTGCACGTCGTCGAATACCTGCGTGAGCTCGCGCACCGCGGCGTCGAGCGGCGCCCGCTTCAACTCGCGGCCGGGTCCGGGTCCGGGCAGCGTGTGCTGGAGCGCCTCGATCAACGCTGAATTCTGCTTCGCGATCTCTTCACGCTTGTCGCGGTAGGCCTCGGCGATGCGCGGGAGCAGGTCGAGAAAGCCCGGCGTGCCGTAGCGGGCGTGCTTGGGAAAATAGGTGCCGCCGAAGAACGGCGTGCCGTCCGGCATGAGGAACAGGGTGAGCGGCCAGCCGCCGCTTCTCTGGGTGAGCAGCGCGTGCGCGGTCTGGTAGATCTGGTCGAGGTCCGGGCGCTCCTCGCGATCAACCTTGATGTTCACAAAGTGGCGGTTCATCTGCGCCGCCACCTCCGGGTCCTCGAACGATTCATGCGCCATCACGTGGCACCAGTGGCACGCGGAGTAGCCGATCGACAGCAGAATGGGCCGGTCCTGCTCGCGGGCGAGTTGCAGCGCCTCTTCTCCCCAGGGGTACCACTCCACCGGGTTGTCGGCGTGCTGCTGCAGGTAGGGGGAAGTCTGTGTGGCGAGGCGGTTGGGCATGGCGGGCGCTGCATGGAGACGAACTGAAAATTGTGTCACAAAGCGCGACTTCAGTTCAGAGTTCAAAGTTCCGAGTTCAAAGTCCAGCGAACCCGGAACCTTGAACCCGCAACCTTGAACCCAGACCCGCGTTGCAGGCGGTGGCTCAGCGCGGCCCGGTGACGGCTTTGAGCGTCTCCTGATAGCGGGACAGCCGCGGTCCGCCGAGTTCCACCGCACGGCGCGCGACGAGGAGCGCCTCTTCCCTGCGCCCTGTTTCGAGCAGCACCTGGGCCAGGTTGTTCCAGGCGTCGGCCGCCTGCGGGTGGTCGCGCGCCGCCTGGCGGTACGCCGCCTCGGCCGCGGCGAGGTCCTTCATCGCGTACGCAGCGTTGCCGGAGCCGATGCGCGCGGGCAGATTGTCCGGCCAGCGCGCGAGCGCAGTGGCATAGGCGCGCCGCGCGGCGGCGGGGGACGCCCGTTCCAGCGCGGCTGCGGCCGCGACATAAGCGCCTTCCTCCGCGCTTGCCGGCAGCCGGTCCGGCGGCAACGCGAGCATGGCCCAGTATCCGCCGCGCTCCCAGGTGCGCTCGAAGGTGCTGAGGGAGGTGACGAGCCTCTTGGTGACGCCGGAACGCAGCACGATTTCTTCCTGCGCCCGGTCGTAGCCGACGACGACCGCGTAGTGCCAGAGCGGGGCGAAGTCAAAGGTGAGATTCTGGAAAACGATGACCGGATTGCCCGCGGCAACCTCGCGCAGCACCTCCTCCAGGCGTGGAGCGAGACGGTATGCCACCAGGCCATTGCGGCGCGCCGTGGCGAGCATCTCGGCCTGCAGCGAGCCCTCCCGCCCGGGCAGATAGACCTGCGGGACGAGCGCCTCGGGTGAAGTCGCGACCCCGACGTTGGCCAGGGTGGTGGCGAGTGCCGCCGGCCCGCACTGATATTCCTCCTGCGGGAAGAACGGCACGGTGTCGAGCTCGACGCGCTCCGGCAGACCGGAAGGCGGCTGCGCCAGCAGCGCCGTCACCTGCGGCGTCGCACACCCGCCGAGCAGCACGGCGGCCGAAAGCAAAGCCCCCGCCACGGCGGGGATCCTGGTGAAGAGAGACATGGAACTTACCGGATCGACCTCGTGAACGGAAACACCTTGGTGAGGCCCAGGATGTCGGTGATCAGCAGGACGATGAAAACCGCGAACAGGACACCGATCACGTTGCCGCCGGCCGGCAACTGATCGATTCGGCCCGCCAGCGTGCGCACCTCCTCGTCGGTCAGCGCGTCAACGCGGTCGCGCGCCGTATTCGGATCCACACCGAGCGTCTGCATTTGCGCCCGCACGTTGGCGCGGTCGAGGAAATTCCTGACCTGGTCGCGCTCGGCTGCCGCCGCGACGATCTGGTCGGTGGTGACGATGCCTGCCGACGCCGGGAGCGGCATTCCCAGGCCGAGGGTGCAGACGATGAGCGCACGGGCAATACCGCGGTGGAAGGTTTTCATCGTTATTACCTCCTGTGAGTTGGTCTGGCCCGGCCACCAACCGACCCGGAAACAGCATGGCGGGCCCGACCCAGCATAGCCAACGCCGGCCACCACCGTCAAATTGTCGCCGCGCGGCGACAGCGGCCGGCGTTCCGGCTCAACGCCGGGCAGGCTCCGAGCCGGAAATTGCCTCCAGCTTGCCCTGCAGCCGGCTCAGGGCGTCGCGCGTGCGCCGCGCGAACGGCCCTCATCGCAGGCGCTCAGTCGGTGACGGCGCCGCGCGAGGCGCTGGACACCTGCGCGGCGTACTTGGCCATGATGCCGCGCGTGTAGCGTGGCGGGAGCGGATGCCACGCGGCGCGCCGGCGCGCGAGCTCCTTGTCCGGGACATTCACCCGCAGGAGGCGCCGCTCGGCGTCGATGGTGATTTCATCGCCTTCCTGGACGAGCGCGATCGGCCCGCCCACCGCCGCTTCCGGCGCCACGTGCCCCACCACCATGCCGTAGGTGCCCCCCGAGAAGCGCCCATCGGTGATGAGACCGACATCCTCGGCGTGGCCCCCGCCCACCAGCGCCGAAGTCGGGGAAAGCATCTCGCGCATGCCGGGGCCGCCCCTAGGTCCCTCGTAGCGGATCACCACGACGTCGCCCGAGCGGATCCTCTTGGCGAGGATTGCGGCCATCGCCGCCTCCTCGGAATCGAACACGCGCGCCGGCCCGGTGATCTTGGGCCGCTTCAGTCCGGTGATCTTCGCGACCGCGCCCTCGGGCGCGAGGTTACCCTTGAGGATGGCGAGGTGTCCGTGCGGGTACATCGGGTTCTCCCACTGCCGGATCACGTCCTGATCCTTGCGCGGGCGCGCCGGCACCTTCCTCAGAGTCTCGCCGACGGTCTTGCCGGAAATCGTCATGCAGTCATCGTGCAGGAGGCCGTGCTCGAGCAGCATTTTCATCACCTGCGGGATGCCGCCCGCCCCGTGCAGGTCGGTCGCGACGTAGCGCCCGGACGGCTTCATGTCGCACAGCACCGGCACGCGCCCGCGTATCGTCTCGAAATCGTCCAGCGTCAGCGGCACTTCCGCGGCGTGCGCCATGGCGAGCAGGTGCAGCACCGCGTTGGTCGAGCCGCCGACGGCCATCACCACCGAAATTGCGTTCTCGAAGCTCTTGCGCGTCATGATGGTGCGCGGCAGCAGCTCCTTGCGGATCGCCTTCACCAGCACCTCGGCGGATTCGGCGGCGCTGTCGTGCTTCTCGCGGTCCTCGGCGGCCATGGTCGAGGAGTACGGCAGGCTCATTCCCATCGCCTCGATCGCCGAGGACATGGTGTTGGCGGTGTACATCCCGCCGCAGGAGCCCGCGCCGGGGCAGGCGCGGCGCTCGACTCCCGTCAGTTCCTGCTTGCCGATCTTGCCGGCGGTGTACTCGCCCACCGCCTCGAACGAGCTGACCACCGTGAGGTCGCGGCCCTTATAGTGGCCGGGCTTGATGGTGCCGCCGTAAACGAAGATCGAGGGGATGTTCATGCGGCCGATGGCGATCAGCGCGCCCGGCATGTTCTTGTCGCAGCCGCCGATCGCCATGACGCCGTCCATGCGCTGCGCCTGCACGGCGGTCTCGATCGAGTCCGCGATCACCTCGCGCGAGACGAGCGAGAATTTCATGCCCTCGGTGCCCATCGAGATGCCGTCCGAGACCGTGATCGTGCCGAAAGTCTGCGGCATCGCCCCGGCCTTCTTCGCCGCGGCCTTGGCGCGCCGCGTGAGGCCGTCGAGGCCGACGTTGCACGGCGTGATCGTGGAGTAACCGTTGGCGATGCCGATGATGGGCTTCACGAAGTCGGTATCCTTGAAGCCGACCGCGCGCAGCATCGCGCGGTTGGGCGAGCGCTGCACGCCTTGGGTGATGAGTTGGCTGCGCTTGTTGTAAGACATGATCGTTTGCCCCGGTAGTTGGTCGTGCCGCGGATACTACGGGCGGCAATTGTAAACCATCGCTGCAATCGGCGACGATGATGCCGGAGCAGGCCCGGCCGCTTGTGCTCGAGTTACAGCCCCGTAAGCCGGGGCCCGTCGCTCAGCGCACTACCGTCACCGCGCAGTGGGCGTAGTGAATGACCTGTTTCGATGTCGAGCCCAGGCGCAGGCGCTCGAAGAAGGCCTTGCCGCGGTGCCCCATCACGATCAGGTCGGACCGGCTCTTCTCGGCGTGGGAGATGATCTGCTCGACCGGGTGCCCGACAGCGACTTCGAATTTCGCCTGAATTCCCGCGTTCCGCGCCTCCGGCTCGAGACGGGAGAGCAACCTGCGGTAGTGGCTCTGCGAATTCTCGATGATCGCCCCGGTTTCAACGTCCTCCGCGA
>DAIDBG010000155.1 GCA_027310225.1 bacterium
GAGTGTACCTGTGGGGCGGGGTCGGCCGGGGCAAGACCTTCCTCATGGACAGCTTCTACCGCTGCCTGCCGCTCACGCGCAGGCGGCGCGTGCACTTCCATCACTTCATGCGCGACGTGCACCGCGAGCTCGACGCGCTCAAGGGCATCGCAAACCCGCTCGACGCGCTCGCCGAGCGCATTGCGCGGCGCTATCGCACGATCTGCTTCGACGAGATCGCCGTTTCCGACGTCGCGGACGCGATGATTCTCGGGCGGCTGTTCGCGCGGACCATGGACCGCGGCGTGGTCTTTTGCATGACCTCGAACTACCATCCCGACGAGCTTTACAAGGGCGGGCTCAAGCGCGAGGACTTCCTCCCGACCATCGCCCTGATCAAGGAGCGGCTCGACGTGATCCGCGTCGAGGCAGGCGTGGACTACCGCAAGCGCGCGCTGCAGCAGATCCGGGCTTATCACGCTCCGCTCTCGCCCGAGGCCGACCACGCGCTGGGAGAAACGTTCGGCCAGATCGCGGAGGTGGAGGAGGAGTTTCACGAGCTGGACGTGGAAGGGCGCGTCATTCCCTATCGCCACCGGGCGGGCGGCGTCGTCTGGTTCGAGTTCGGCGTGATCTGCGGCTGGGGCCGCTCGCAGAACGATTACCTCGATCTTGCCAGGCGCTTTCATACCGTCATCGTCTCGGGCGTGCCGCGGATGGGGCTGGAACGCGCCGACGAGGCGCGCCGGTTCACGCTGCTGGTGGACGTGCTGTACGATCAGCGCGTGAAGCTCATCGTTTCCGCGGAAGCGCCGCCCGGCGAGCTGCTGCTGCGCGACGGCAGTCCGGCGGACCCGCGAATCCAGGCCATGATGTTCCAGTTCGACCGCACGGCGAGCCGGCTGGCGGAAATGCAGACGCTCGCGTACCTGGGCCGGCCGCGTCTGCCTTAGAGTCCGGCAGTAATCCTTTTTGTCTTTTTTTGCTCCGGTTTTTTAGGAAGAAGCATGGAGAAATTCAGGGCATTTCGCATTTTCAACGAGAACGACAGGATCTCGGGCCGTCTGGCCGACGTCATGCTCGACGAATTGTCCGCCGGCGAGGTGGTGTTCAAGACCGCCTATTCGAGCGTCAACTACAAGGACGCGCTGGCGGCGACCGGCACCGGCGGCCGGATCATACGAAAATATCCCCTGACCGGCGGCATTGACGCCGCGGGCGTGGTGGTTTCCTCGGGCGACGGCCGCTTCAAGCCGGGCGACGAGGTGATCTGCACCAGCCATGATTTCGGCGTCTCCCACGACGGTGGCTACGCGCAAGTCTGCCGCGTGCCGGCCGGCTGGGTGGTGCCGCTGCCGAAGGGATTGACGCTGTTCGAAGCAATGGCGCTCGGCACCGCCGGCTACACTGCGGGGCTCGCGGTGGAATTGCTCGAGCTGAACGGCATGGCGCCGGACAACGGAAGCGTGCTGGTGAACGGCGCAACGGGTGGCGTGGCGACCCTGGCGATAGACATGCTGTCCCGGCTCGGCTATCACGTGGTCGCGCTGACCGGCAAGGACGGCGAGCACGACTTCCTGAAAGGGATCGGCGCCGCGGAGGTGCTCTCGCGGCACCGGCTGGAAATGGGCGGCCGGCCGCTGGAGAAGGCCCTGTGGGCGGCGGCGTTCGATTCGGTGGGCGGCGAGCAGCTTGCGTGGCTCACCCGCACCATGCAGCCGGGCGGGCTCATCGCGAGCTTCGGCAACGCCGGCGGCATCGAGTTCAAGACCACGGTGCTGCCGTTCATCCTGCGCGGGGTGCGGCTGATCGGCGTGGATTCCGGGTTCACGCCCATGCCCCTGCGGCGCAAGGTGTGGGGGCGGCTCGCCGCGGACCTCAAGCCGCGCCACCTCACCGCTATCGCCCATACGATCACGCTCGCGGATCTGCCGCGCCAGTTCGACCGCATGCTGAAGGCCCAGGCCCGGGGCCGGGCCGTCGTCAGGATATCGTAAGCTCCAAGGCGGCCGCGATCTCGATTATGCCGGGCTGCGCGGGTCCGACGGCACTGGCTCAGGCTGCCGCGTCGAAGTAGCGGCCGGGGGTTGTGCCGAAGACGCGCCGGAACATGCTGATGAAGGCGGACGGACTGGCGTAGCCCATGTCGAGCGCGACGCTGGTCACCGGACGACCGGCGGCGAGCCGCTTGAGCGCTTCCAGCAGGCGCGCCTGCTGTCGCCAGGCCGAAAACGACATCCCGGTCTCGCGTCGGAACAGCCGCGCCACGGTACGGCTGCTTGCTCCGATGCGCCGGGACCAGCCTTCCAGCGAGTGCTCCAGTTCCGGCTCGCGCAGAATCGCGTCGCAGACGGGCTTGAGCCGCGGGTGGCCGGGCGCGGGCAGATGCAGAGGCAGCACCGGCGGCGCGTGAATCTCGTCGAGCAACAGCCTGATGATGCGCCCGGCGCTGCCGCGCTCGTCATAGAGCATGGGGAGTTGCGCAGCGCGCAGTATCAGCTCCCGCAGCAGGGCAGAGACGCTCACCACGCAGCACTGGCGCGGGAGGCCCCGCGCCGCTGCAGCGGCGATGTTGACGCTGCGCATGCTGACCTCGCCGGTGATGCGCACCTCGTGGTCTGTGGCCGGCGGAACCCAGGCGGCGCGCAGCGGCGGCACGACCCAGCTGCCGTAGCGGCTCGTCACCGTGATTACGCCCGAGGACGGATAGAGCAACTGGGCCCGCTTATGCCGATGGCGGGCGATGACGTGCCCGTCGGCGTAGTCATTGGCGATGACGACCACCGGGCGCGGCGCGTCCTGGAAGATATCGGGGCTGATGTAGGGCTGCATTCCGGGGAGTGTCCTGTTCTAGATATTCATTGTCAGTTTAAAGCAAGCAGGACAACCGTGCCATCCTTATGATCTAGACTCGAATGGAGGCGGAATTGGACCGCGTACGCAACGGCGAGCTGTTCCTCAACATCGGGCACACGCTCGACCACCTGTTCCTGCTGATCTACCCGACAGTGGTGCTGGTGATGGCACCCGAGTTCGGCCGCTCCTACGCCGAGATGCTGCAGCTCGCGCTCGGCGGCTTCGTCGCCTTTGGCGCGGGTTCGCTGCCGGCGGGCTGGCTTGCCGACCGCTGGAGCCGGCGCGGCATGATGATCGTCTTTTTTGTAGGCATCGGCGCAGCGTCGGCACTGACGGGGCTGGCGAGAGCACCCTGGCAGATCGCTGCAGGGCTGACGCTCATCGGCCTGTTCGGCGCGATCTATCATCCCGTCGGGGTGGCGATGCTGGTGGCCGGTCGCGACAAGGTGGGGCGCGTGCTGGGGGTGAACGGCGTGTTCGGCAACCTGGGTGTCGCGTTCGCGGCGCTCATCTCGGGCGCGCTCGCCTATTGGGTCCATTGGCGCGCGGCGTTCATCGTTCCCGGCCTGGTATCCATCGCGTTCGGCATCGTTTTTGCGGCCCTGGTGGAGCCGGAAGCCGGCGCGGCCAGGGGGGGGTGGCGCACGGCCGCAGCGGGCGGCCATGCGCGCGGCCTGCTGGCGCGCGTTTTCGCGATCCTGGCGGTCACGACCGTCGGGGGGGGGATCATCTTCAATTCCACCATCATCGCCATGCCCAAGG
>DAIDBG010000158.1 GCA_027310225.1 bacterium
AAGCTACAAGCTGTGGGTGAAGGTGTTCGCGCTGTCCTTCGCCATGGGCGTGGTGAGCGGCGTGGTGATGAGCTTTCAGTTCGGCACCAACTGGCCCGGGTTCATGAACACGGTCGGCAACATCGCCGGGCCGCTGCTCGCCTACGAGGTGCTCACGGCGTTCTTTCTGGAGGCGACTTTTCTCGGCGTGATGCTCTTCGGCATGAACCGGGTACCCGACTGGGTGCACGTGATGTCGGCCGTCATCGTCGCGATCGGCACCACCCTGTCGGCGTTCTGGATTCTCGCTCTCAACTCCTGGATGCAGACCCCGGCGGGCTACGTCCGCGGCGCGGGCGGGGTGCTCGTCGCGCAAAGCTGGCTCGCGGTGATCTTCAATCCCTCTTTCCCCTACCGCCTCGCGCACATGCTGCTCGCCTCGGGAATCACCGCCGCGTTCCTCGTCGCCGGGCTCTCGGCCTGGCGGCTGCTCCGGCAGGCCGATGACGCGGCGGCGCTCAAGACGCTGCGCTTCGGCGCGGGGCTCGCCGCGGTGCTCGTGCCGCTGCAGATCGTCTCGGGCGACCTGCACGGGCTGAACACGCTCAGGGTCCAGCCCGCCAAGGTCGCCGCCATCGAAGCGCTGTGGCAGACCGAGCGCGGCGCACCGCTCGTGTTGTTCGCGGCGATCAACGAAGCCGAGCGGCGCAACGATTTCGCGCTCACCATCCCCAAGGGCGCGTCGCTCATCCTGACGCGCAGCCTTGAGGGCGAGGTGCAGGGCCTGAGCGCCTTCGGCGCCGACACCCCTCCGGTCGCGCCCGTGTTCTGGGCCTTCCGCGTCATGGTGGGCGTCGGCCTGCTGATGCTGTCTCTCGCCTGGGCAAGCCTTTTCGTGCTGAGAAAGGCGCGCCCCCCGCGCTGGCTGCTGCGCACCTTTGCCGCATTCACCTTCTCCGGCTGGGTGGCGACCCTTGCCGGGTGGTTGGTCACCGAAATCGGACGCCAGCCTTGGCTCGTGACCGGCATCCTCTATGCGCGCGACGCGCTGGGCGCGGCAAGCCCCGGACAGGTCGGCGCAAGCCTCACGGCCTACGTCTTCACCTACGCCGTGCTCCTTGCCTCCTACGTGGTGGTGGTCGTACACCTTGCCGTCAAGGGACCGCGATGAGCGAGCAGCTTCCGCTCGTCTTCGCAGCGCTGATCGGCCTTGCCGTGCTCGCCTACGTGATCCTCGACGGCTACGACCTGGGCGTCGGCATGCTGATGGTCGGGGCCGAGCGCGCCGAGCAGGACCTCATGGTCGCTTCGATCGGCCCGTTCTGGGACGCAAACGAAACCTGGCTCGTGCTCGGCATCGGGCTGCTGCTAGTGGCCTTCCCGGTCGCGCACGGCGTGATCCTCGGCGCGCTGTACCTGCCCGTCGCCGCGATGCTGGTCGGACTCATGCTGCGCGGGGTGGCCTTCGAGCTGCGCGTCAAGGCCGAGGGCTGGCAGCGCGAGCTGTGGAACTGGCTCTTTTGGGCGGGCTCCACGCTCGCCTCCCTCGCGCAAGGCTTCATGCTCGGGCGCTACGTCACCGGATTCGAGCGCGGCGCCGAGTACTGGCTGTTCGCAGCCGTGGTGGGCGCGAGCTTGAGCGGCGGCTATGTGCTGCTCGGTGCCACCTGGCTCATCCTGCGCACCGAAGGCGCGCTGCAACAAAAGGCCATCGGCTGGGCACGCGGAGGGCTGTGGTGGGTCGCCCTCGGGGTGGTGCTGGTGAGCATTGCCACGCCGCTAGTGAGCGAAAGCGTGCGCGAAAGATGGTTCTCGTACCCGCGCATGCTCTACCTCTCGGCGCTGCCGCTCGCAACCGCCGCCGCCTGGTGGTGGGTGCGGCGCTCGCTCGGCCGCTCCGACGGTCAACCCTTCGCCGGCGCGGTCGCGATCTTCGTGCTCGCCTTCCTCGGCCTTGCCTACAGCCTGTATCCGTACGTGGTGATCGAGCGGCTCACCATCTGGCAGGCGGCGGCCGATCCAAGCGCGCTCAAGTTCGTTCTCGCCGGCGCGGCGCTCGTGCTGCCCTTCATCGTCGGCTACACCGCCTGGAGCTACCGCATCTTCCGCGGCAAGGCGAGCGCCACGGATGCGTACTGACA
>DAIDBG010000176.1 GCA_027310225.1 bacterium
CTCTCCCTTACCAAGGGAGTGCTCTACCACTGAGCTACATGGGCCGCGGACGGCCGCGCTTGAAACCCGTCCCCCCGCTAAGCCGCAACCCCTTCGAACAGAGAGTTCTGTGGAGCGGGTGAAGGGAATCGAACCCTCGTCATAAGCTTGGAAGGCTTCTGCTCTACCATTGAGCTACACCCGCGCTTCGCCCCGAGAATCCCGCTGCCCTGCTTGCCCGCAAATCCTGGTGGAGGGGGTAGGATTCGAACCTACGAAGGCTGAGCCAACAGATTTACAGTCTGCCCCCTTTGACCGCTCGGGAACCCCTCCGAACGAAACTGGTGATTGTCGTTTTTTTTCCCCGTAGTGTCAATCGCCTAACACATGAAAGATGCTCATGCTCTGTCTGGCCGGTGGTTTCGGGGAGCCGACAGTCACCTCTTCAGGAATGGACGCGCGTGACTCACAACGCCGGGAATACCCTCGGTGCCGGCGGTGGCGCCTTACTCCCCGCCTGAGCCGCTCACGCTGGTGCCGCCGCAGACGAAGAGGGTCTGCCCGGTGATGTAGCCGCTTTCGGGCGCGAGCAGAAATGCGACCACGCGCGCAACGTCGTCGGGTGTGCCCACGCGCTTCACCGGGATGCTGTCAATGACCTTCTGGCGCTTCTCGCTGCCCGGCGGATGGCCGCGGTCGAACAGCTCGGTCGCGACCGGACCCGGCGCAACGGTATTGATCGTGATGCCGTCGCTGCCGAGCTCCAGGCACAGCGTACGCGTCATGCCAATCAGCGCCGCCTTTGCCGACGAGTACACGGTGCGCTGGGTTTTGCCGAGGACCGCACGCGAGGAGATGTTGACGATGCGCCCGAACTTCGCCGCGCGCATGCCGGGGGTGAAGGCCTTGATGAGGATCAGCGCGGCCCGCACGTTGAGCGCCATCGCGTGATCGAGATCCTGGGGCGTCACTTCCTCCAGCGGCGCCGGCAGATTGACGCCGGCGTTGTTCACGAGATAGCGCACGGGATGCTTCGCGGCGATCTCGCCCGCGATCCGTTGCGCCGTTGCGGCATCGGCCAGATCGGCGGCGTAGAACAGGAGCCGCTTGTGCCCGATACGCGGGGGCCTGCGCTGCACGGTGACGACCGTGCGGCCGGCATCGAGCAGGTGTCTCGAGATCGCCTCCCCGATGCCGGCGCTTGCGCCGGTGACAACTGCGGTGCCTTCCATGATCTCTCCGGGCAATAGGAGGCGATTATAACGTCGCGGACTCCTGCGTCGCGGCGGAAACACGCCTTTTCACTTCCCTCCGCTGTCAGTCTGCCGGCGGCTTTGCATTGAGCAGCCTGTCGGAACTTCAAGCCCGGCGGGCTGCTAGCCGAAATAGCCGATCAGCCGCCACCAGAGATACTGCAGCGGCAGCAGCACGACAAGGCTGAACGCGAGCAGGGGCAACGACAACCTGAGCACCGTGGCAACCCGCAGCGCGCCGACCTGCATTCCCACGACCATTGGCGGCACCTGGTACGGCAGCACGAATGTCGTGAACCCGATGCCTATCGTCATCAGTGCGGCCTTCAGTGGCCAGCCCGTGGCCTGGGCCAAGTACTCGGCGAGCGGGGAGAGCACCGCGGGCTGCGCCGGGTTGGTCGTGAACAGCCCCGCGAACGTGGCGAGCAATGCCAAGGTGATGAAATTGGCAAAATCGGCGCCGGCCCCGATTGACAGGACGCCTTGCACAAGATTGCCGAGCGCCTCGCTCAGGCCGGTCGTCTGCGTGACCAGCCCGAGCCCGAGGGTCGCCCCGACATAAAAGTACGGGCCGAGTCTCACGTCACCGAACGCCGATACCGGCATCACCCCCACGCGCGGCAGCAGGCAGGCGATTCCCGCTGCGAGCGCCACCCAGCCGGACTTGATCCCGTGCAGGAAATCGGTCGCCCACAGCGCGAGCGCCACGACGAGGATTGCGACCATGCGCCGCTCTTCGGGCGTGAGCGGGGTCGGCGCGTCCGCCTGCTGCGCCGGATGCACTTCGGCGCGGAACAGCCAGCACACGAAAGCAATGATCGCGACCCCTTTCAGCACGCCCAATACCGGCAACTGGACCCAGAGGTACTCGGCATAAGTGATCTGCACCCCGTACAGCGCCTCGGCCGAGCCGGCCAGCACCAGATTGGGCGCGTTCGCGGTCAGGATCGCCGTCCCGCTCTGATAGGTGGTCACGAGAGCGGCGAGGCAGAGCCCGTTATAGCCCGTGCTGCCGCGCTCGAAGCCGACGCGCTCCGCCAGTGCGGACACGATGGGAAGCATGAGCAGCACGCGTCCGAGCGTGGCCGGCATGACGAACGCGAGCACGATGGATGCGCCCACCACGGCCGCCACGAGCTGGACGTAGGACAGCGCGAAGCGCGCGAACAGCACGCCCGCCAGGCGTCGAGCGAGCCCGGTGCGGTTCACGGCCTCGGCCATGATCAGCCCGCCCAGCACCAGCCACAGCGTAGCGGAAGCAAACCCGGAGAAAACCACCTGCGCCGGCGCCACCGCCAGTACCATCGCGAGCATGAGGAAGAGAAAACCCGTGATGTGCTCGGGCAGCACCCCCGTCGCCCACAGCCCGATGGTGAACACCACCAGCGCCGCGGCGCGCATGGTGTCCGACGAGAAACCCGCGGGCGGCGGCATGAAGTACACGGCGACCGCCGCCGCAACCATCAGCCAGGCGAGGATCGTGACCGGTTTCATCGCGCTATAAGGCAAAACGCCCGCAAGAAAACGGCAGGTTGCACACTAGCGCCGGGCCGTTGCGACCATGCCCCACCGGGCAACGGTCCGATTCTCGATGAACTGGAACACGACGCGCTCGAAGGCGAGCCCGATCACGCCGATCGCGACGAGGGATGCAAGCATCACCTCGGAGTCGAGGAACTCCCTCGCGTCGAAGATGGTCCGGCCGAGGCCCGCCGCCGGGTTCGCGAGCATCTCGCCGCCGACGACCGCGATCCAGGCCCGGCCGAACGCCAGCCGGATGCCGGTGAACACATAGGGAGAGGCCGCGGGGAGCACGACGTTGCGAAACAGCTGTCTCTGGCCCGCCCCCATCGAAAACGCCGCGCGCACCCACAACGGATTGACCGCGCGCACGCCGGTCCATACGTTGTAGATGACCGGGAAAGTCGCCGCGTAACTCACCACCAGGATGGTCGTGATCTCCCCGATCCCGAACCACAGAATGAAGAGCGGCACCCACGCCAGCGAAGGAATGGGCATGAGCACGCTCACCAGCGGAAGGAAGAACTTCTCCGCGAGCCGGAACCGTCCCATCAGCATCCCGATCGGGATGCCCACCCCGCAGGCGATCGTGAGGCCGATCAGCACGCGACCGAGCGTGTATGCCGCATTCTGCGGCAGCGAGCCGTCCAGCGATATGCGCCACGCGACTTTCGCGATGCTGGTGAGCGGCGGGGTGAGCGCCTGGGTGAAAAGCCCGCTGCGCGCGAACGTCTCCCACAACAGGAGGAGGAACGCCAGTCCCGCGGCCCCGCGCCAGAACGACCGGGACAAGAACGCCGCTTTCATCCCGTGAGCATCCCCCAGCGCACGACGGTGTAG
>DAIDBG010000189.1 GCA_027310225.1 bacterium
ACACCGGACTGCGGGTTGACGATCACGCTGCGGCCGCCGCCGCTGCCGACGATGGCATTGAGCGACTTGACGATATCACCCCAGAAATTGCTCTCGGAAGTGGTGGTCACCCGGGTACTCTCGGTCAGACGCGAAGTCGGCCCGGCCGTCACGCCGCCGACCATCCCCGGCACCACCGAGCCCGGCACGCCGCCGGTGGCGGCGCTCGGCGCATCGGTGATCGAGCCCGAGCTCACCCGCACGTCGCTGCGGCCGACGCGCTGCACTTGCAGGTAGTTCACCTGGAACAGGCGGGTCTGTATCGAGACCGGCTGCACCATGATGCGTGTGCCCTGCACCTTGTACTCGTAGCCGTAGAGCTCGCGCAGCGTGTCGAGCGCCTCGATCACCGTCACGTCCTTCAGGTTGACCGAGATCGGATCGCGCACGTCGGGGTGCACGATCATGCTGTAGCGGGTGCCGGAAACAATCGCCAGAAACACCTGGTTGGCCGGCGCGTTGCTGACATTGAGGTCGAAGCGTGCTTCGGGCGGCTTTCCTTCCGGCCGCGGCATCTCCACGACCAGCGGCGGCAGCAGCGCCTGGCTCACCGCGTCCGGCGCCGCCGGCCTGGCGCGGTCCTTCACCGCCCGGTCGAGCTCGGCGGTGATGCGGTCGTAGGTGCCGTCGCGGCGCGCCGGCTGCTCGGCACAGCCGGCCGCCGCCGCAACAAACGCCGCCAGCACGATCATCCCTCGTTTCATGTCAGTTCCCCTGTCCGCCGCGGGGGGCGTCGCCCGGCGCCGCGGAACCGCCCCCGCTCCGGCCCTTCCTGGCGCGCTGTTGCGCACCTTTCCCGGCAGCGGCCTCGCGCTTTTCCACGCCTGGATACATCTTCAGCACCCGGGCGTCGCCGCCGCTCCTGAGCTCGACCTCGTTCTCGGCCACCCTGACCAGCACGGCATCGCCGAATTTTTCTCCGAGCCTCACCATTTCGCCGCTGATGATCGCTGCCTTATGGGTAGGCGAGATCATCACCGACTGCAGCACCGGCCCGCCGCCTTCGGCCTCCGCGGCGGTGCCGAGCTCCGCGGGCGGGCGGGTGGGGTCGTTCAAGACCTGCGCCGCCGCGGCCGCGGACATGAGCGCCAGAACGGCACCTAGCGTCCATGCGGCAGCTGCATGTTCCGTGTTCCAAGTTCCGGGTTCCGGGTTCCGGGTTCCGGGTTCCGGGTTCAAGGTTCCGGGTTCCGGGTTCAAGGTTCCGGGTTCCGAGTTCCGAGTTCCGAGTTCCGGGTTCCGGGTTCCGAGTCTTTGAACCTTGAACGTTGAACTTTGAACGTTGAACTTTGAACGTTGAACTCTGAACCTCGAACTTTGAACCCGGAACAGGTTTTTCATACGATGAGCCACGCCTTGTTGAGGCTCAGGGTCAGCACCGTCACCGTCACGAGCAGCCGCGGATACTGTTCGGTATCCACGCTGATCCGGCCCCAGAACATCTGCCACGGCAGCTCCTCCAGCCGCGTCAGGTAGTTGTACAGCTCGGCGTAGGAGCCGCGCAGCGTGATTTCGAAACTGTGCTGATAAATGATGCGCTCGGCTTCCCCGGGCGCCGGCTTCGCGGTCTTGTCGCCGCCTTTCGCGGCGGAAGCGGCACCCGGGCCGTCGAAGCGCCGCACCGGCAGCGTGCGCAGCGATACCAGCTGCAGGCCGCGGCTGCGCGTCAGCATGTCCTCGAGCAGCTTGCCCATGCGCTCGGGGGGCACCAGCCCGCGCTGCAGGCCCTGCATGTCGGCATTGATCCCGGCGAGTTGCTGACGCAAGGCGTCGCGGTACGAGCGCCTCACCGCGTCCGGGTCGAGGACGGCCTGCTGCGCCTTTATCAGGCTGTCCGCGGTCTTGATGCTCTGGCGTATCTCGGTGAGCTGCTGGGCGAGGCGCTGCTCGCGCACCGCCAGGGAACGGAGCACCAGCGCGTTGTAAAGCAGGGCGGTACCGACGACGGCCGCGACCAGGACTAGCACACGTTCGCGCAGCGCGAGCGCGCTGAAACGGCCGGAGAGTTTCCGCCACTGGTCCCTCATTGCGCCTTCTCCGCAGCGGCCGCTTCCGTGGTGGCGAGGTTGAATTCGAGGAAGCGCGGCGCTGTCTTCGCGTCCTTGCCCTTGTCGGCCAGCGGCCCGGGTTTGGGCTGGCCCATCTCGAAGCGCGCGAAGCTGCGGCCCTGCAACACCTTCTCCCGGTTGAGGCGCTGGATATAACTCGGCACCAGATCGGGAGCCGTCACCCGGCCGCGGATTTCCAGCTCGCCGCTGCCGGCGATGCTGAAACCGGTGAGCCACAAGCCGCTCAACGACTGCCGGGAGAAAGCCCGCAGGTACTCCGCGAAGCCCTGCTGGCTGCCGAACGCGCCGCCCTTCAACGCCCCCACCGCCTCGCGCGCCTGCTTGAGCTCCGTCTCCAGGCCGGCGATTTCCGTCTCGAGCCGGGTGTCGGGCTTGCGCGCCGCCGTCTGGCCTTTTAGCCGGTCCACGTACGAACGCTGCGACTTGAGCAGCTCTTCCGCCGAGCGCAGTTCTCCCGTGAGGCCGCTCACCTGCTGGGACAGATAAGCCTGGTAGGAGAACAACGCGGCCAGGGTGAGCCCCAGGCATTGCGCGACGGTGGCGAGCGACACCCGCTGCCGCTGTCTGCGGAAGGCGGGGTTGAGCAGATTGATGTTCTGGCTCATGCACACGCCTCCGACACGCGAATGGACGGACAGACGGTGGAGCGTCGGCGTGTACATAACAAGAAATTCGAGTCTCGAAACACAAAACCCGGAACCCGGAACTCGGAACTCGGAACTCGCATGAAAGGATTCATGCGCCCTCTTCCCGCAGTGCGGCGCCGATCATCTGCAGGCATTGGGCTTGGCGCGCCGGCTCGTGCAGCTCCGGGACATGGGGGAAATCCATCACCTCGGCGAGATTGAGCAGTTGCACCGGCAGGTCGAGATTGGTCGCGAGAAATTCTTGCATGTCATCCGCGCCGGGGACGGGAGTGATCGCGACCCTGGCGACGGCGACGTGGTGAAACTGGCGGTCGAAGTGGTCGAGCGAGCGCTGCATCTCGAGCACGACGCGATCGTAGAGATCCCGCCGCTGCTCGGGGCCGGCGCCGGCGAAGTCCGCGAGCGGGATATCCATCCGGCGGTATTGATAGAGCTCGCCGCCGCAGGTGAACGTGAGCAGGCCGCCATGCTCGTCGAAGGCGAGCAGCGCGAGCCCGCGGCCTTCCGGCTCGAAGCGGCGGGCTATGTTGCGTTGCGCGAGCTCCGGTATGTCAATCACCTCGAGCGGGATATCGGCATCGTCGAAGGGTTTCACGGCAGCGGCAATGAAATTGTTTTTTGCCGCCACCGCGAACATCTGCGGGTTGCGTCCGGCCGCGCCTTCGGCCGCCGGGATGAACAGCGCGTCCACCGTTGCCGCGTCAACCGGGTAGTCAATTATCTCCCTGATGCGCCAGCGCACCGCGCTCTTCGCCTCGGCCGCCGGCACGTTGGGCGCTTCCACCTGCATCATCTGGTAGTCGCCGCTTCTGAGCAGCGTCGTGCAGCGATAGCAGTCGAGTTGCAGCTCGCGCCGCAGCCGGTTAAGCGTCGCCGTGTCATCATCCTCCTTGCGGTACGAATCGCAAAGCAGTACCTCCGGCCGCGCCTTGCCGGCGGTCAGGACGTAAGCCACGTCCACCCGGTCCCGCGTCAGGTTGATGCAAAGCCAGCCGGGCTTGCGCTTGCTGGAACCGAACAGCCGCATGAAGAAGGCCTATTCCGACCTGTTAGCAGAAATTACCACAAAATCCAATAATGTCAATATGTTGAAGCACATTTTTGAACGCTGTCTCAAGCGCTGTTGCGCAACAGCCTAACGCAATTAGAAGTTTTCCCGGATGAAGATGACCTCTTCGGCGCCCCTGTACTGCCCGAAACTGGCGCGCGCGGTCGGATCCTTGGTGTAGGAAGCCCCGCACCACCGGCCGCGCAGGTAGGTGAGATCCGCACCGGCCGGCGCCGGCGTGGTTCCCCACGTCACGCAGGAATCAATAGTGGTAGTGGAGCCGAGGTTGACCACGACATCCACGCTTCCGTTATTTCCGGCACCGGGAGCCGACAGCGTGAGCGTTTTCCGGCCGGAACTGAACGGACCCGCAGCGATCGTCGGCGTGGTCTCTCCCGCATCCAGATTGGGGGTGTAGTTTCCCAATCCGACGTTCGCCGCGGTTACCGTGGTGCAATTGTCGGCGGAATTGGTGATGAACGAGGAACCGTTCCAGTATTGCGTCTCCATGGGCACCTGCAGCGGCACGAGTTGCGAGCCGTTGGCGTTGCCGAGGCGCAGCCGGCCGTAGCGGAAAGCCGCTCCCGCATCGAACGCGATGCCGCTGCCCCCGCCATTAAACACGAACGGCGCCACAGTGGCGATGGTGCCGTTGCCCGGCTCGGCAGACTCCGAGCCGTCTGTCGCCGTCACCGAAAGCGAGATGTTCGCCGTGAAGGGGTTGTTCACCGCGGGCACCGGCGATGTGGTGCTGCGCTGGTAAGCGATCGTACCGGCGGCGTCAGCGGTGTAGGTCCCCGTGCCATCTCCGTTCGAGGCGAGCGAGGGCGTGCCGATGAGCGTCGTGTCGAGCGCCGGCCCGACCCCGTTGTTGCCGTAGGTTTCGGCGATGCCTGCGGGGGCAAGCTTGAAAAGTGAGCCCTTGTAGTTTGTCGTGACCGCGCCCGCCGCGTTGAGCGCGCGCACCGTGGCGGAAGGCATCAACGGCGTGTACCAGAAGCGCTGCCCGATATAAGTGAACGATCGCGACGCGCACGCCGCGGTGTTGAAGGTGAGGAATTGCGGCGTGTTCGCATCGGTGAAATCGAAGCGATCGGGCACGAAGCGCCCCACTGCGAGCGGCGCCGGCGACTGGCACACGTACTGCCCGGTGCAGTCTGCTGGCGTACCGTCGGAGGAATCGACGCTCGCGAAGGTCTGGTCAACCAATGTCAGGCCAAACGCCCCCGCCTCGTCATAGGTCGCGGTATTGCTGACTCGCGTGCCTGCGCCACCAAACGTTCCCACGTTGAGCGTGCCGTTCGCGCAGCCAGCAGGCAAAGTGCAGGCGAGCGCGCTGATCGTGGGGCTGCCGCCGTAGTTGGTCGCTGTGCCGGGCGACGGCGTCACTGTAATCGTGAAAGGCTGCCCCGCCTTGTGCACGTTGCCCCCGACGGCGCCCGTGTTTGTGAGCGCTCGCGTCGTTCCGGCCGTGTCCCACGTCGCATCAGTGACCGCAACCGCGAAGCTCGCCGGGCGGATCGCGAAATTGTCGGTGGAACAGCTCGTCACCGTGGGCGATGACGTCGGCCAGCGGACGCGCACCCGCACGTCGCGCCACGCGTTCGGCACCGCCGCGAAGTTTACCGTCGAGCGCCCGCCGGTGATTGTGGGATTGGGCGCGACCGTCTGCAGCAGCGTAAAGCTGGTCGGGCAGTTGTTGGCGTCGAGCGGCGTGCCGAGGGCCGTGTTGCCGAGCAGCTCCACGATCACCGCGTCGCTGAAGGCGTTCTGCTGCGTGCCCGCGGCAATCGCGACGACATCGAGGCTGAATGCGGCGCCGGCGATCCGCGTGCGGATGACGCCCGTGATCGCACCCGCGGCGGTAGACGTCTCGAAGGCGTTGAAGCTGCCCGGCGTCACGATGGGCGGGGGAAGGGTGTAGGACACCGTGATGAAGATGTAGTCCACCTGCGCCGTTCGCGCGGCCCCAGCCGCGCTGGGCTTGGTTGCGGTGAACACGGTGCCGAAA
Organism: bacterium; assembly: GCA_027310225.1. Lineage (GTDB taxonomy): Bacteria > Pseudomonadota > Gammaproteobacteria > Burkholderiales > SG8-41 > SG8-41. The sequence continues at coordinate 5,815 of DAIDBG010000189.1, forward strand.
TTGGCGGCGTTGATCTCCGCAGGCGTCCAGGTGGTTCCCCACAGGTCGCTGGAGCTGCCGTGTCCTTCGGTCACATCGGCGTTCGTGTAGAAGGTGGTCGTCGCGCGGTTCGCGCCCACTTGGCTGCCGCCCTTCACCAAGTAGAGCGACCCGTCCCGGACGACACCGCCCGCGCTCGCGCGCCGCTCGATGAAGACTTGGATGCCGACCACGGTGGCCGTGAGCGGGATGTTGAAGCCGAAATTCAGGCACCGCAGCGGATCGGTCGTGGTCCCATCCAGGTTGCCCGAGACCGCACGGGCGTCATTGCTGGAGTAGGCATTTCCCGGATTCGTCCAATTGACACCGGCCCCGCCCAGGCTCGTGCAGTTGGCGGCCGCGCCGGGACTCCCGGTCTGGCTCTGGGTCAGCGAGTAGCGGATGATCACGATGCCCGACCCGCCGGCGCCGCCGTTGTATGCATTGCCGTCGGTGCTGGCGGAGCCGCCGGCACCGCCGCCGCCGCCGCCCAGGCCATTGGTCCCATCGCTGCCCGCGCCGCGCGCATTCGGTGCAGCGCCGCCGCCACCGGCCCCCCCGGCGCCGCCGTTGGCGTCGAAGCCGCCGCCGCCGCCGCCGCCGGCATAAGTCACCGCCGCGCCGGAAATGCTGTTGCTGGCGCCGTCTCCGCCCGCCCCGCCCACGTTCACCGCC
>DAIDBG010000200.1 GCA_027310225.1 bacterium
GTGCTTTTCGACCCCGGATGCGATGCCGGACTGTCGCTGCCCGGCGACGCCGGCAGCGGGCATGCCCGTATCATTCTTCTTTGGGCCGGAATTTGAGATTGAGTTCCCGGAATTCCTTGAACATCGCGGGATCGGGCGGCAGCGGCAGCGGCTGCGCCTTGAGAATGGCGCGCTCCACCGCATTGTCATAGGCCGCGAGCGAGCTGCCCTTTTTCAGCTTGACGCCGAGCACCTCGCCGCCCGGCAGCAGCACCACGTCGAACTCGACTTCGGGATTGCCCTGCAGGTTGGGCGGCTCGACGATGTAGCGGCGGATCTTGCCGCGGATCTTCTCGATATATTCGCTGCGGAGCTTTTCGCGCGCGGCCGCCTGCTGCGCGGCGAGCTTCTTCAACGCCTCCTCCTGCTCGCGTGCGAGGCGCTTCTCCTCCGCCTCCTTCGCCTGCTGCTGCTTGGCGGCCTCGATCCGGGCCTGCTCCTCGCGCTTCTTCTTCTCGGCGAGCGCCTTCTCCCGAGCAATGCGCTCCTTCTCCTTCTTCTCCGCGAGCGCCTGCTCCCGGGCAATGCGCTCCTTCTCCTTCTTTTCCTTGAGCGCGATGTCGGCTTTGGGAGCGGGCTTGGGCTCGACTTTCGGCACCGGCTTCGGCTCGGCCTTCGGAACCGGCTTGGGCGGCTCCGGCGCGGGCTTGGGCGGGGGCGGCGGCGCGGCCTTGGGCGCCGGCGGCTGCGGGAGGTTGTTCCACAGGTCCACCACCATCGCCGGCTGCTCGCGCCTCTGCCAGGTGACGCCGAACACCAGCAGCGCGACGAACAGCGCGTGCATCAGCAGCGCGAGCGCGCCGGATATCGCCTTCTCGGTGTCGGTCGCGTAGGCGGAAGCGGTCATTTGCCCCGCGGCTTGGCGAGCAGGCCCACCTTGAGCACCTGGTTCTGCTGGAGCATGTCCATCACTTCCAGCACCGCCTCGTAGCGCACGTCCTTGTCGGCGGCGATCACTACCGCCTGGGCGGGATTGCTCTTCTGCTTCGCGCGGATCGCCGCGATCAGCTCGTCGCGCGAGATCCGGCGCTCCTCCATCGAGCGGGCGCGGTCACGCAGCCACAGGGAGCCGTCGGTGCGGATTGACACTTCCATCGGCTGCACCGGCGGATCGGAGGTCTTGCCGATGGACGGCAGCTCGATCTGGCCGGGGTTGATGAGGGGCGCCGTGATCATGAAGATCACGAGCAGCACCAGCATCACGTCAATGTAGGGCACGACGTTGATCTGGTTCATCAGGCGGCGGCCACTGCGTCGTTCAATCAGCACGCCATCACCTCATTTCCAGTCGATCGTTAGGAATCATGGATCGCCCGTCGCCGCCTAATGAGCTTGCCGCTGCAGGATGTTGGAGAACTCCTCCATGAAGGAGTCGAAGCGCGTGGCGAGGCGGTTGATGTCGCCGGCGAACCGGTTGTAGGCCAACGTCGCGGGGATCGCCGCGAACAGGCCCATGGCGGTCGCGACGAGGGCCTCCGCGATGCCGGGCGCCACCGTGCCGAGCGTCGCCTGCGCGACGTTGGCGAGGCCACGGAACGAATTCATGATTCCCCACACGGTCCCGAACAGCCCCACGTACGGGCTCACCGAGCCCACCGAGGCGAGAAACGAGAGGGAGGACTCGAGCCGCTCCATCTCGCGCTGGTAGGTGGCGCGCATCGCGCGCCGCACGCCGTCCATGACCACCGAAATGTCCATGCCGGGCTGCTTCCTCACCTTGGCGAACTCGCGGAAGCCCGACTCGAAGATGCGCTCGAGACCACCCGCGGAGTTGCGCGAGCTCACCGCGCGCTGGTAGAGCTCATTGAGATCGGAGCCGCTCCAGAATTCCTTCTCGAACCGGTCCGCGAGCCGCGTCGCGCGCTGGAAGGTGAAGATCTTGAGGAAGATGTAATACCAGGAGAAGAGCGAGGCGAGCGCCAGCACCAGCATCACGCCCTGCACCAGCACGCTGGCGCCGGTGATGAGGCTCAGCACCGACATGTCTTGGGTCACGGTGGGGTTCACGTCCTGTTTCCTATTTGGTAGCCTCTCGGCGCAATGAGTCCGAGAGGCTGCCGGGTATTCTAGCGGGCCTGAATGTGGCCGTGTTGACGCAGGCGATTCTCACGCCCGCCGCAGCAAGCTCCTCCGCCCCGCGGACGATCCGCTGCGCCACATGCATTTGTCCTGCCCCGAGGTGCCCGAGTTCCACGCTCACGCCGAGCTCGTCGTCGAACGCCGCCGGCTTCAGGTACTCGATCGAGAGCGAACGCACCACGAACACCACCCCGTGCTCGCGCGCCAGGGCGGTCTGCTCGAAGCCGAGCGCGCGCAGCCACTCGCTGCGGGCGCGCTCCATGAATTTCAGGTAATTCGCGTAGTAGACGACCCCGCCCGCGTCCGTGTCCTCGTAATAGACGCGCATCGGCCAGGTGAACAACGATGAATGATGAGTGATGAATGCAGAATTGCTACGGCGCATAGAGGCTGGTCACATCCTCACTCTGCACTCTGCACTCTGCACTCATCATTGCCCTTTAGGCTCCGTCCAGAGATCCGTCGTGCCGGCGCGGGCGGGCTGCGCGAGCCCGAAATGCCGGTAGGCGGAAACCGTCGCCATGCGCCCGCGCAGCGTGCGCTGGAGGTAGCCCTGCTGGATGAGGTAGGGCTCGAGCACGTCCTCGATGGTGTCGCGCTCCTCGCCGATCGCCGCGGCGAGGTTCTCGATCCCGACCGGCCCACCGGCGAATTTCTCGATGACCGCAAGCAGGAGCTTGCGGTCCATGACATCGAGGCCGACGGCGTCCACGTCGAGCATGCGCAGCGCCGCGTCGGCCACCTCGCGCGTCACGATGCCCCGCGCCTTGACCTCGGCATAGTCGCGCACGCGCCGCAGCAGCCGGTTGGCGATGCGCGGCGTGCCGCGCGAGCGGCCCGCGATCTCGCGCGCGCCCTCCGCGGCGACCTCGATCTCGAGCAGCTTCGCCGAGCGCTGCACGATGCGGGCGAGCTCCTCCTGCGTATAGAACTCGAGGCGCGCGACGATGCCGAAGCGGTCGCGCAGCGGGTTGGTGAGCATCCCGGCCCGGGTGGTGGCGCCCACCAGTGTGAACGGCGGCAGATCAAGCTTGACCGAGCGCGCGGCGGGTCCCTCCCCGATCATGATGTCAATCTGGTAGTCCTCGAGCGCCGGGTAGAGGATCTCCTCCACCACCGGGGAGAGGCGGTGGATCTCGTCGATGAACAGCACGTCGTTCGGCTCGAGGTTGGTGAGGATGGCCGCGAGATCGCCCGGCCGCTCCAGCACCGGACCCGACGTGTGGCGCAGGCTGACGCCCATCTCGCGCGCGACGATGTGCGCGAGCGTGGTCTTGCCC
>DAIDBG010000212.1 GCA_027310225.1 bacterium
CTCTCCATCCGTGACTTCGTCATCGTGGACCGGCTGGAGCTCGAGTTCGCGCCGGGCTTCACCGTTCTGACGGGCGAGACCGGCGCGGGCAAGTCCATACTCATTGACGCGCTCGCCATGGTGCTCGGCGAGCGGGCGGAAGCGATCGTGGTGCGCTCCGGCGCGGAGCGCGCGGAAGTGAGCGCGGAGTTCGACGTCGGGACGCGGCAGGACCTTGCGCGCTGGCTCAAGGACAACGATCTCGCGGGCGACGACGGGACGCTGCTCATGCGGCGCGTGATCGATGCGTCGGGCCGCTCGCGCGGGTTCATCAACGGCCATGCCGCCACGGCCGCCCAGCTGCGCGAGGCGGGCGAGCGGCTGGTGGACATCCACGGACAGCACGAGCACCAGTCGCTCACGCGGGCCCCCGCGCAGCGCGAGCTGCTCGACGCCTTTGGCGGCCTGCTGGAAAGCGCGGAAAAGGTTGCCGCGCTGCACCGCTCGTGGCAGCAGTTTCGCGCCAGCCGCATCGCGTTCGAGTCGAATGCAGCGGCGTTCGCAGCGGAGCGCGAGCAGCTCGAATGGCAGGCGCGGGAGCTGGAGGCGCTCAAGCTCACCGCGGACGAATGGCCGGAACTCACGGCGGAGCATGCTCGGCTCGCGCACGCGGCGAGCCTCATCGAATCCGCCCAGCTCGGCGTCGAGACGCTCTCCGAAGGCGAGCACTCGAGCCTGGCGCAGCTGAACGCGGTCATCGCCCGGCTCGGCAGCCTCGTCGAATACGATCCGAAGCTGCGCGAGATCATGGATATCCTGGAGCCCGCGCGGGTCCAGTTGCAGGAAGCGGTGTACAGCCTGCGCCGCTACGGCGAGCGGCTGGACCTCGACCCGCAGCGCCTGCGCGAGGTCGAGGCCCGGCTGGATGCCGTTCACGCGGCCGCCCGCAAGTACCGCGTGGCGCCGGAGGAATTGCCAGCCAAGCTGGAAGCCGCGAGAGCGCGGCTGCAGGAGATGGGCGAGGGCGGCGACGTCGACACGCTGCGCCGGCAGGAGGAGGAAGCCCATGCGGCCTGCCTGGCCGAGGCGAGGAGACTCTCGGCGGGGAGAAGGAAGGCGGCGCGCAAGCTGTCGGAGCAGGTGACCGCCGCCATGCAGGAGCTGGCGATGGCGGGGGGGCGCTTCGAGGTGTCGCTCAATGAGGCGGCCGACGTCTCCGCGCACGGATTGGAGCAGCTCGAGTTCCGGGTGGCCGCGCACAAGGGCATGGCGCCGCAGCCGCTCGCCAAGGTCGCCTCGGGCGGCGAGCTCTCGCGGCTTTCCCTCGCGGTGCAGACGGTCGCCACCCAGGTGGCGCGGGTCCCGACCCTGATCTTCGACGAAGTGGATGCCGGCATCGGCGGGCACGTCGCGGAGATCGTGGGCCGAATGCTGAAGCAGCTCGGCAGGAAGCACCAGGTCATGTGCATCACTCACCTGCCGCAGGTCGCCGCTTCGGCCGATCAGCAGTGGCAGGTGACCAAGACCACGGCGAGCGGCAAGGTGCTGAGCAGGGTGACGGCGCTCGACCGGGAGCAGCGCGTCGAGGAAATCGCCCGCATGCTGGGCGGGGTCCGGATCACGGAGACGACGCGCAGGCACGCCGCGGAGCTGCTGGGCGGCGGCGCCTAGCATGCCGGAAGCTCAAATAGAAAAGGGCCGCAGAAGAAGTCTTCTGCGGCCCCAATTCCCACCGCCCAGGGGAGGGATGTTTAGAGAACGGCGGGACAGCGCCAATATACGAAGCGGCGCCCGGCCTTGCTATCATGAGAAATTGATTTTTCCGTAGCGATTCGACGCGACCTCGCGTCGTTGCCCGACTACACGTTCGCCAGTATTGGATGAACTGCTCGAATATGTCCGCTGAAAATCCAGGACAATTGTCCCTTTACTACCGGATGCCGGAGAGAGGTCACGCCCATGACTGAGCGATCCAGATTCCGTTTGTGCTGCATGACTGCCGTCGTGCTGGCCGCCGGGTGTGCCGGCGCCTGGGCTCAGGACTACCCCGCGAAACCGGTCACGTTCTTCGTGCCGTTCGCGGCCGGCAGCGCCACCGACGCCCTTGCGCGGTCGCTGGGGCAGGGCGTCACCGCCGAAACCCGGCAGAATGTCGTCATCGACAACCGGCCGGGCGCGAACGGGTTTCTCGCCGCGCAGGCCGTGGCGCGCGCGGCGCCCGACGGCTACACCGTACTCATCGGGACCAACACGACGCACGCCGCGAATGAGTACCTGTTCAAGAAGATCCCCTATGACCCCGTGAAGGACTTCGCGCCGGTCACCACGCTCGCGCGCGGGGGACAGGTCATGGTCGTCAATCCGCGGGTGCCGGTGAAGACCGTGAAGGAATTCATCGCGCTGGCGAAGCGCCAGCCGGGGAAGCTTACCTTCGGCAGCGGCAGCTCCTCGAGCCGCGTCGCGAGCGAGCTGTTCCAGCAGATGGTGGGGCTCGATCTCGTGCACGTCCCCTACAAGAGCAATCCGATGGCGGTGACCGATCTCGTCGGCGGGCAGATCGACATGATGATCACCGACGTCGTCACGGGGCTGCCCCAGGTGCGGGCCGGCAAGCTGCGCGCCCTCGGCGTGAGCAGCAGGACGCGGCTGCCCAATGCGCCCGAGCTGCCGACCATCGACGAAGCGGGCGTGAAGGGCTACGAGCTGACGTTCTGGTTTGCCGCCTACACGCCGGCCCGGACGCCGGCCCCCGTGGTCGCGCGGCTGCGCGAGCTTTTCATCAACGCGACGCGCAGCGCGCCGGCGCAGACCTTCTTCAAGACCACCGGCATCGAGCCCTGGACCATGACATCCGCCGAGCTCGCGAAATTCCAGGCGTCCGAATCGGCGAAGTGGGCGAAGGTCATCAAGGCGGCCGGAATACAGCCCGAATGATTCGTGACGGGTACCGGGCGATTCAGATCGACGGTTCGCGGAAAGGCGTGTCCGGCGATAAGGACCGCCTTCTCGCGGTCACGAATCATTAACCAGATCTCCGTAACCGGAGTCCCGGGTTCTTGATCTGATCGGCGTCCATCGGCGTTCATCGGCGGCTGATTCTTATGGAGTTTCATCCGTGTTTATCTGCGTGTATCTGCGGCTGATCCTGTTATTGGTTTCGCGGGCATGAGCGGGCCGCTCGCCGGCGTCAGAATCATCGATCTCACCTCGGTCGTGATGGGGCCGTTCGCGACCCAGATCCTCGCCGACCTCGGGGCCGACGTCGTGAAGGTGGAGCCGCCGGAAGGCGACGTGCTGCGCCACATTGCGCCCATGAAGCATCCGGGTATGGGGCACATCTTCCTGCACCACAACCGCAACAAGCGCTCCCTCGTTCTCGACCTCAAGCAGGACGCCGGCCGCGACGCGCTGCTGCGGCTCGCGCGCAGCGCCGATGTCCTGATCTTCAACGTGCGCCCGCAGGCGATGCGGCGCCTCAAGCTCGCCTACGAGGACGTCGCCGCCGTCAATCCGCGCATCGTTTATGTCGGCGCCTATGGCTACGGCGAGCGCGGGCGTTACGCGGGGCAGCCCGCCTACGACGACCTGATCCAGGGGCGGGCGGGGCTTCCGCATCTGCTGCTGGAGGCGGGCGCGGACCGGCCGCGCTACGTGCCGACCGCGATTTCCGACCGCATCACCGGGCTCGCCGCCGTCAATGCGGTGACCGCGGCGCTGTATTGCCGGGAACGCACCGGCCTCGGCCAGGCGGTCGAGGTGCCGATGTTCGAGACGCTCGTGCACATGGTGCTGGGCGATCACCTGGGCGGGCGCACCTTCGAGCCGCCGATCGAGCCCTTCCGCTACGAGCGCATGCTGGCACCGCACCGCGTGCCATACGCGACGAAGGACGGCTACGTGTGCGTGCTGGTCTACAACGACAAGCACTGGCGCAGCTTCTTCCGGCTGATCGGCCGCGAGGCGATGTTCGAGTCCGATCCGCGCTTCGCGAGCCAGGAAGCGCGCTCGCGCAACATCCGCGAGGTCTATGCGTTCGTCGCCGGGGAGATGGCGAAGCGAACCAGCGCCGAGTGGCTGCGCCTGCTGCAGGAGGCCGACATCCCGGTCACGCCGCTCAATTCGGTGGAGGACATCATCGCGGACCCCCATCTCGCCGACAGCGGATTCTTCGCGATGACCGAGCACCCGACCGAAGGCGGGCTGCGGCTCATGCAGACGCCGATGACCTGGTCGAAGACGCCCCCGGACGGGCTGCGGCCGGCGCCGCGGCTGGGAGAGCACAGCGTGGAGATCCTGCGGGAGGCGGGGTACGGCGCAGCGGAGATCGAGGCGCTGATCGCGGCCCGGGTTACGTCAACAGCCGAACCACAGAGGCCACAGGGGAAAAACAAGAACAACAATTGAACCGCCAAGGCCGCCAAGAAAAGCAGGAACAATAATTGAACCGCCAAGGCGCCAAGAAGAACAATGATGAACACAGATGAACACAGATGATAACTGGAATGAGCCGAATCACCGCGTACGCTTTCTACGAGGTCCCCTCCTTTCCGAGGAGGGGTGCCTGTGAAACGGGCGGGGTGGTGTGATCCAGATCATCCTGCATCCTCGAATTTCGGAAAGCAACGGAGAGTACCAAATGAGCGCAAACGCTGCTGGTGCAAAAGCCCTCGTTTTTGACGTGTTCGGCACGGTGGTGGACTGGCACGGCTCGGTCGCGCGCGAAGTGCGCGGGCTGGCGCGGGAGAAGGGGCTGCGTGTCAACGCGGCGAAGTTCGCCAAGGCGTGGCGCGCCGGCTACCGTCCGGCCATGGACCGGGTGCTGCGCGGCGAGGCGCCGTTCGAGAAGATCGACGTCATCCACCGCGCCATCCTGGAGGACGTGCTGAAGCAGTTCAAGGTCGCGACGCTCACGGAAGAGGAGAAGGCCCGCCTCAACTTGGTGTGGCACCGCCTGAAGCCCTGGCCCGACGCGGTGCGCGGCCTCAAGCGCCTGAAGGCGAAGCTCATCATCGCCACGCTTTCCAACGGCAACACCAGCCTGCTGGTGGACATGGCGAAGCACGGCGGGCTGCCGTGGGACTGCGTCTTCTCATCGGACACCTTCAAGCTCTTCAAGCCCGACCCTGGGATGTATCTCGGCGCGGCAGGGATGCTTGACCTGAAGCCTGAGGAGGTGATGATGGTGGCCGCGCACAAGCCCGACCTGCGCGCGGCGGCCGCATGCGGGCTGAAGACGGCCTTCGTCAAGCGCCCGCTGGAGCACGGACGCGGCACGGCGCTCGACCTCGCGTCCGAGCCGGAATTCACGGTGAACGCGGAGAGCTTTCTCGATCTGGCCGATCAGCTCGGCTGTTGACACGAGTGAAACCTCTCACCGCAGAGGACGCGGAGGAAACGCAAAACAATAGTGGAACCGCCAAGCGCGCCAAGAACGCCAAGAAGAGCGGGCACCATCATTGAACCGCCGAGGCGCCGAGATAGGCGGATTCGAACCGCCAAGGCGCCAGGACGCCAAGAACAGCAGCACTGCAACCGCAGATGGACGCAGATGAACGCGGATCGAGCCTCCGAACCAGCGGAAACCCGGAACAGAACAGGGTCTCGGGACCCTTCCTTCCCGCTCATTGCGCCGGGCGGGCGATTGTTGTAATCTTTCCTCGGGGGTACACAGGAGACCCCCGGGAAGTTTTCCTCCCTCCAAGACGGTGCCCCGTCCAATTCCTGTGAGCGTTGCGCGCGGAGCGCGGGCACTGTCGTCAATTCACAGCAAGGCCAGTGCCATCGCGTCCCGCGAGGTGTTGCGACGCCGGTTCCAATGGGTGTTGCGATGGAGGCTCGATGACGATGTCTTGCTGATGCCGCAGGTCGATCGAAATGTAGGCGTGCCCGCCGCGTCAGGTGGCGTCATCGCCTAGCCGGGTCCAGTGCAGACACCCGGTCCGCAAGGACATTCCGTCTCAAGTGCTGCTCCTGTCCAGCGGGAAAGGAGTGCACTCATGAGTAATCGAATCATCATTGCTTGCATATTGTGGATCTCGATCTTCACGGCGATTGCAATGGCGGGTGGCGGCCAGGAACAAGCCGCGGCTCAACGTCAGGCGGAATTCGGTGGCGGCGGCGGTGATGTCCTGCGCGATGGATTCCGCATTCGGCGGGATGCGACGCGAAACCGGATCTGGCTGCTGGGTTTCGACAACGTGCGCGTCTATGATGGCCAGACCCGGCGGCTCATCCGCGCCATCGCGCTGCCCGGCTGGTCGGTTGCCCGGTTCGCCTGTGATCCCGACATGGTGCTGGATGGCTCGGGGTCGGCGATCGTCGCCAGCAACGTGGAGCCCCGCCTGTGGCGGATTGACGCGGACAGCCTGGAAGTCAGCCAGCATCCGATCGCGCTGGAGGGGAAAAGACCATGACCATTTCGCACGTGAACAGACAACCCGACGCGGGCGCATCGCCTGAACGGGCGCCGGAAACGCGGCCGGCGTATTCCCTCGCGCAGCTCGTGGGCTACGCGCTCAAGCTCGGCACGCTCGGCTTCGGCGGGCCGGTCGCGCTGGTCGGCTACATGCACCGCGATCTCGTCGAGCAGCGCAAGTGGATTTCGGAGGAGGACTACAAGGA
>DAIDBG010000242.1 GCA_027310225.1 bacterium
CCGGTATATGAGCTGAAGGAGGCCCTCATGTGGACTCGACGCGATGTTCTGAAGACCTTCGCCGTCGGCGGCGGCATGCTGGCGATGCCCTCGGCGCTGCGCACGGCGTTCGGGGCCGAGGAGCCGGATTTGGTCCTCAGGATCGTGGCCGCGCCGGCCGCAATGCCGATACGCCCGGGCCCGCAAACCCGCGGCCTGCGCTACACGGGCGAGGTGCTGCGCGGGCGGCGCGACGCGCTCGGCGCCGCGCCGGGAAATCTCGGCCCGACGCTCGAGCTGCGCCGCGGCGAGCGCGTGAGGATCGAAGTCGTGAACCGCGCCGGCGACGAGACCGTGATCCACTGGCACGGTGTGATCCTGCCCGACACGGCGGACGGCCATCCGCGCCAGGCGGTGGGCTCGGGCGAGAGCTACACCGTCGAATTCACGGTGCGCAACCCGGCGGGAACGTATCTCTATCATCCGCATCCGCACCGCATCACCGGGCGCCAGACCTACCATGGGCTCGCCGGGCTGCTCATCGTGCGCGAGCCCGCGGAGCGCGAGATGGGCCTGCCGGCGCCCGAGCACGAGCTTGCGCTCGTCCTGCAGGACCGCACGGTCGGCGCGGACAACCAGCTCGTGTTCAAGCGGATGATGATGGACGACATGAACGGCGTGCTCGGCGACCGCGTGCTGGTGAACGGTCTGGACGACGCCGCGTTCAAGGTGGCGCCGCGCGCCTACCGGCTGCGCATCGCCAACGTCTCCAACGCACGCATCTACAAGCTTGCGTGGTCAGACGGCCGGCCGCTGCGCGCCGTCGCCGCCGACAACGGGCTTTTCAGCCGCGCCGAAGGCGTGCAGGAGCGGCCTTACGTGACGCTCTTCCCCTTCGAGCGCGTCGAACTGATCGAAGACTTCGGCGCGCGGCGCGACGGCACGGAGATCGCGCTTGTCAGCCAGAAGTTCTCGGGGCTCGACATGATGGGCGGCATGATGGGTGGTGGAATGATGGGGGGCGGAATGATGGGCAACGGCGGAATGATGGGTGGAATGATGGGGCCGTCGCAGGGAGATGAGCTTCAGGTCGCGCGCTTCACTGTTTCCCCGGGTCCGCGCCCACGCGTCCAGAAGATCACGCTTCCTGAAGAGGAGCCGCGCGCGCCGGAGGACAAGTACGAGTTGCGCACGCAGCTCGCCTTCCGCATGATGCGCGGTTTCCTCAACGGCCGCAGCTTCGATACGCGGGACATGATGGCCGTGGCGGAAGACGAGCGGCTTCCCGTGGGCAAGGCATCGGTGTGGACTTTCGCAAACGACGGGCCGGGCATGCCGATGCCTCACCCCATTCACATCCACGGCGTTCGCTTCCGCATCATCGAGCGAAGCCGCGGTGCGGCGCCCGCCGACCTCCGCGAAGGCGTGCTCGCCGCCGGCTACAAGGACGTGTTCGGGATCTTCCCCGGCGAGCACGTCCGCGTGCAGATCGCGCCGACCGTGCCGGGCCTTTTCATGTATCACTGCCACAACCTCGAGCACGAGGACGGCGGCATGATGCGTAATGTTCTGTTCCAGGCTTGACAAGGAGAGGCTCGATGGAGAACGTGAGAAACACGGAAGCGAACGGCGCCTCGACCAAAGCGTGTTAAAATCGCGCCGGTTTCCGGGGGTCCGTGTCATGCTGGTCACAAGATGAATTCGGTGCACAAGCCGGTTTCAGCAGCGGGCGGAACATTGCCGACTCCCGCCTTATGGGTGCTCGCGGCGGTGCTGGCGTACGTCATCTTGGCAACGTTCAGAACCGGGCCCGCCGCCGCACAGACCGGAGCGGCGAGCGGGAGCGGACTGTTCGATGAAGCCGCGGCGAAAGCGCTGCCGGAAAAAGGTTTCCAAAGCAGGATCCGACTGGGCGCAAGCGTCGTCAGATTGGTCGAGAAAGGCGTCATTGATCGAAAGAAGTTTGCGGCGCTCTACGAGAGTCGGGGCGGTCTTCCACCCGAGCTGGAAGGCGTTCTGTCCGCCCCGGCGGACAAGCCGATCCTTCTGACGCGCGCAAACGCCAGATACTACGTGAATCTCCTGTGGCCGCTCGGGCTCGCGAACACCATGTCCGCGAACGACAGGAGTCCGATAAAAGGGGAATCGCTTTTCAATTTTGCCTCGACCGGCGGATGGAACCTGGGCAAGGAAGAAAACGGCGGCGCGTACTTCAATAAATTCAGAATTGTCGACCTGACGCCGGAACAGGAAACGCTGGTAACAAGAATTGCCCGGAATACCTATCGCCCCTGCTGCAACAATTCCACTTTATTCCAGGATTGCAATCATGGGTCCGCGCTCCTCGGCCTGCTGGAACTCGGCGCCGCGCAGGGACTGTCTGAAGAGGAGTTATATCGGGAAGCGCTCGCCTTCAATTCCTTCTGGTTCCCTGGCAACTACATTCAGACCGCGCTTTACTTCAAGGCGGTCAAGAACACCGATTGGGAAAATGTTGATGCCAGGAAGATCATGGGTTTCAATTATTCCTCCGGCAGCGGGTGGTCAAGAAATGTGCAAGCCGAGGTGGCCAAAATGCCGGATTTACTGCCGCAGACAGGCGGCGCGGCTTGCGGAACGTAAAGACGGGGCTTCACGAGCGGCCCCGGACCCCGCCAGGCGCGCGCCGGCGAGAGCGTGTTATTCCGATCCCGGGCAGATCAAGAAGGAAATCGAGCTTGTGCTCTCGGTAATGGCCTGACGGCGCCAAGTCCGCTTACCTGAGAAGGAGATTGGAGATGATGAGCACGATGGGCGGCGGCGGCATGATGGGCGGCGAGGGCATGATGGAGAATCCGTCGCGTTCCCAACCGCGCGGCGAGGACAGGAAATGACGGCAACGGTAGGCTACGCAAGCATCCTCGCCGCCCTCGCGCTCGCCGTGTGGGGGATGGCGGCGCCGCTTGCCTGGGCGCGCACCGGGCGCGAAGGCTTCTTCGCGAGTGCCCGGGCGGCGATCCTCGGGCAGTTCGTCCTCGTGACGCTCGCCGCGCTCAGCTTGATCTACGCGCTGGTCACGCTCGACTTCAGCATCAAGTACGTCGCGCTCAACACCACCCGCGCCACCGAGATCTACTACCGGGTGACCGGCCTGTGGGGGGCGCTGGAGGGCTCGCTCCTGCTGTGGGAGTGGATCCTGATCATCTTCTCGGCCCTGGTCGCCTGGCAGTACCGCAACCGCCACCGGGAGCTGCTGCCGTGGGTGATGTTCGTCTTCTCCACCGTCTCGGCCTTCTTCCTCGCCATCGTGGCCTTCGCCTCGAACCCTTTCGAGACCCTCTTTCCGGTGCCGGCCGACGGCCGCGGGCTCAATCCGCTGCTCGCGGATGTCAACATGCTGAGCCACCCTCCGCTCCTCTACACGGGGTTCGTGGGGCTCACCGTGCCGTACGCCTTCGCAATCGCGGCGCTGATCACGGGGAAGCTCGACGAGACCTGGGTGGGGGCGACGCGCAACTGGACGCTCATCGCCTGGTTCTTCCTTTCGGCGGGGAACCTGGTGGGGGCCTGGTGGAGCTACCACACGCTCGGGTGGGGAGGCTACTGGGCCTGGGACCCAGTGGAGAACGCCGCCTTCATGCCGTGGCTCCCGGCAACCGCGTTCCTGCACTCGATCCAGATCCAGGAGCGGCGGCAGATGCTCAAGACGTGGAACCTCACGCTCATCATCGTGACCTTCAGCCTCACCATCTTCGGCACCTTCCTCACCCGCTCGGGCATTCTTTCTTCCATCCACGCCTTCTCCAGCGGCCCGGTCGGGATGTACCTCCTCGGCTTCCTCGCCTTCGTGCTCCTCGCTTCCTTCGGGCTGCTGGCGTGGCGGGCCGACCGGCTGAAGGGCGCGCCCGAGCTCGTCTCGATGGTTTCGCGGGAGTCGGCCTTCGTGCTCAACAACGTCGTCTTCGTCTCGGCCCTCTTCACCATCTTCCTCGGGACGGTCTTCCCGCTGCTCGCCGAGGCAGTGGCGGGGGTCAAGGTGAGCGTGGGGGCGCCCTACTTCAACTGGATTACCGCGCCGCTGTTCCTCGCGCTGGTGTTCCTGATGGGGGTGGGGCCGCTCATCGCCTGGCGCAAGGCGAGCTGGAACAACCTCACGCGCAACTTCCTGTGGCCGACGTCCGGGGCGCTCGCGGTCGGGGTGGGTCTCTTCGCCTGGGGAGTGCGCAGTTTCTGGCCGCTGCTCGCCTTCACGCTCTCGGCCTTCGCGGCGCTCGCGATCCTCTTCGACACGGCCAAGGCCGTCGCGGCGCAGGGGCGGATCGCCGGCAGCGGGCCGTTGCGGGCGTTCGCGGTCCTGATACAGCGCAACCAGCGCCGCTACGGCGGGTTCATCGTTCACCTCGGTGTGGTACTCATGGTGCTGGGGATCGCGGCTTCCATGAGCTACAGCGTCGAAAAGGAGGTAACGCTCAAGGCGGGCGAAACGCTGGAGATCGGCCGCTACCGGGTGGTGTTCGACTCGCTGGAGCAGTACGCGCGGCCGACTTACAAGCAAGTCCAGGCGCACTTCCGCGTCTTCAACGAGGGGCATGAGGTGGGGATGCTGGCTCCCGTGCTCAAGTTCTTCCCGTCGCAATCGAACCCCGTCGGACGCGCCGTCTTTCGCTCCACCGCGGTGGACGATCTCTACCTCATCCTGTCGGGCTTCAGCCAGGTGCAGCAGAACGAAGTGACGTTGAAGGCGCTGGTGCGCCCGGCGCTCGCCTGGATCTGGATCGGCGGCTGGGTGCTGGTCTTCGGAACGCTGGTGTCGGCGCTGCCGCTCGCGCCGGGACAGCCGCGCTGGGTGACCGCCGCCTCCGTTGCGGGCCTCGTCCTGGTCGTGCTCCTCGCCGCCGTCAACATCACCTGGGAAGATATTCACAGCCACTAGGAGTTTGCGCGGCACGTTACTGCCGCGCAAACTCCTTTACGGACGGTTCCCTGCAATGTGGAAGAAGCTGCTCGTCCCCTTTGGAATCATCGTGCCGATCGTCGCGCTGCTCGCCTTCGGCTTCACCCGCGAGGCGCGCGAGATTCCCTCGCCGATCATCGGCAAGCAGGCCCCGGCTTTCACGCTGACGCTCTTCGACGGCGGGACCGTGAGGCTGGAGGAGCTGCGAGGAAAGGTCGTGTTCCTCAACTTCTGGGCCTCCTGGTGCCCGCCGTGCCGGGCCGAGGCGCGCATGCTCGAGGCCGCCTGGCAGGCGTACAAGGACCGGGACGTCGTCTTCGTCGGCGCGAACATCCAGGACCAGGACGCCAACGCCCGCGAGTTTCTCAAGGAGTTCGGGGTCACCTACCCGAACGGCGTGGACCGGGGAAGCCGGATCGCCATTGACTACGGTGTCTGGGGGCTGCCGGAAACCTTCATCATTGACCGCAACGGGCGGATCACCTACAAGCACGTCGGCGGCATCGGCTGGCCGATCCTCACCACCCGTCTCGACGAGGCGCTCCAAGGCGTCGCCAGCGCAGCCGAAGGCAAAGGAGACTACCGGTCCATCCGGTGAGCGCCATGCGGAAATTCCGAAGATCAGTCCTCGTCATCGCGCTGATCGGGCTCGCGCCCGGACTGGCCGGCGCTGCGCGGGATGCACAGGAGCGTCCGGCCGCGACCTCGAACGCCGCTGCCGGCGCGCCTCGCCCAGGACAAGATGAGGCGCTCGAAGAACGCATGCGCGAAGTCGCGCGCGAGCTGCGCTGCCCGGTCTGCCAGAACCTTTCGGTGGCCGATTCGCCCTCGGAGCTGGCGCAGGAGATGCGGGGCGTCATCCGCGAGCGGCTCCGGGCGGGCCAGACCCCGGAGGAGATCAAAGCCTATTTCGTCGCGAAATACGGCGACTGGATCCTGCTCTCGCCGCGGCCGGGCGGGATCGGATGGCTGGTCTGGGTCGGTCCCTTCGCCGGCGCAGCCGCCGGCCTGCTCGTGGCGGGCTTCGCCATCCGGCGCTGGAGCCGCCGTCGCCGCGATGCCGCGCCGGGCGCCGCCGATCCCGCGCTCCTGGAGCGCGCCTGCCGGGAGGCGCTGGAGAAGGAAGAGCCGCCCCCCGGCGCGATGCCGCGCTCGCCGCTCGAGACGGAGCGCGTGCAGCTCTACGCGGCGCTGCGCGAGCTGGAGTTTGATTACCGCGCCGGCAAGCTCTCGGCAGAGGACCACGCCGAGATGCGACGGGACCTGGGGGCGCGGGCCGCGACCGTCCTGGCGGCGCTGAAGAGCGCCCCGCCGATACCCGCTCCAGAGCCCGGCTCGTCGTCCGCTGGGGCGAGCGCGCCCCCCGTACGGCGGCGCCGTACCTGGCGCCTTGCCGCCGGCGCCGTGTTCCTGCTCGCCTTCGGCGTGGCGCTCGCCGTATTCCTGAGCGCTTCGCTGCGACCGCGCATGGAGGGCATGGGCTCGCCCACCGGCGACTTCCTCACCGGCACCGGGCCGGGCGGGATCAGCCCGGACAGCGCCGGGACAATGGCGCAGATGGAGACCGGCCGCCCCGGCGATGAGGCAGCCGGCGCCATGCCGGGGCCGATCCTCGCGCAGATCCAGGAGTACCGGGCGCGACTCGCCGGGAACCCGCGCGACGTCGCGGCGCTGCTCGGCATGGCGGGGCTCAATTTTCAGCGGCAGAACCTGAAAGAGGCGATTGACTACTACAAGCGCGTGCTCGACATTGACCCCGGCAATTCCGAGGCGCTCGCCTCCATCGGCCTGATCCTGGGCGGCGCCGGCTACGTGGATCCGGCCCTGAGCGCCTTCGACCGCGTACTGGCCCAAAACCCGAATGACCCGCTGGCGCTCTGGAGCAAAGGCTGGATCCTCTACGAGAAAAAGCAGGACTACGCCGGAGCCATCCAGGCCTGGGAGAAGCTGCTGGCCACCTCCAGGCTCGCCCCCGAGGACATGGACCAGGTTGCGAGCCTGCTCATCGAGGCGCGAAAGAAGCTGGCGGCGCCCGCAGGCGCGGCACCCGCGCCCGTCCCCCCGGCGGCTCCATCCGGGAGCCGGTGATTTTCCGTGACCTCCGTGATCCTTGAGTGGTACGCGACGCTGAGCCAGGTCTATGCGGCGCTCGCAGACCCGTTCATGGGACTCGTCCGATCGGCCGCGCTGCCGCAGATCGCGGCGGTGGTGCTGGGACTGCTCGGCACCTTCGCTCCCTGCCAGCTCACCACCAACGCCGCCGCCATCTCCTGGGTGGCGCGCGAGGCGGCAGACCCGCGGCGGGCGGCCCTCGCCGCCGGGGCCTTCATTCTCGGCAAAGCGCTCGTCTATACGCTGTTCGGCGTGGCGGTGGTCCTCATCGGGCAGGAGCTCCAGGCGGCGGCCGTCCCGGTGTTCGTGACCGCGCGCAAGGCGCTCGGGCCGCTGATGTTCCTGGTCGGCCTGGTCTTCCTTGGGCTGCTGCCCTGGCGGCCGGCGTTCGGCGCTCGGCTCGCCGCGCGGCTCAAGAGCCGCCTGCCGCAGGGGGGCGTGAGCGGTGCCTTCGCTCTGGGCGCCGCTTTTGCCTTCGCCTTCTGCCCGACGCTGGCGCTGCTCTTCTTCACGTTCCTGTTGCCGCTGACGCTCGCGACCGAGGGCGGCTTCGTCCTGCCCGGCTTCTTCGCGCTCGGCACGACGCTGCCGCTCGCCCTCTTCGCGGCGCTGCTCTTCGCGGCCAAACCGCTGGCGGACCGCTACGTCGGCAGTTCCGGCACGCTCGACAAGTGGATCCGCAGAGTGGCCGGCGTCATCTTCCTGCTGGCCGGGGCAAACGACACGCTGCTCTACTGGACGCTGTAGCGGCCGGCGGATGACCGGGATGGGTTGGCATTGCGCTCGTCAGAAGGCCGGCTTGCTTGCGGGACTCGCCGGCGTTCTGCTGCCGGGCCCTGCGGTGCTTTGGGCGCAATCCGCTGCGCTGCTCGAAGTCGGAAAATTTTCGGCGGCGCGCTTGCGCGGGCACCATTTCGCCGCCGAAGCGCGGATTCTCCCGGCCATCCCGATCTTCTCCGGCCAGGAGAGATCCTTGCGTGTCTTCTTCCTGAACGGGCTGCTCAAGCGGGGCGGGCGCGGCCGCAATAGACATAACTCAACGGCCTCGGGCCCTTGGCGTATTCGGTGACGAGGTCGGTGATCGCAAAGCCCGCCGCCGCGATGAGCGCATCCATCTTCCGGTCCAGATTGCAGCCCCCGCCGATGCGGTTCCAGAGGGGGTTGAGCCGGCGCTGCCATTTCTGCACGGCAAGCTCCGGGGCGAGCCCGTGCTCCGCGAAAATCAGCACGCCTTCCGGCTTCAGCACCCGTCTCATTTCTTCCAGGGCCTTGATCGGATCGGGAATGCTGCAGAGCGTCCAGGTGGTCACCACGACGTCGAGGGACCGCCCGTCCAATGGAATCTCGGTGCCCGACCGATTGAGAAACTCCACCGGAAAGCTGACGTTGCGCGCCTTCTTCCTCGCCATGCCCAGCAGCTCTTCGGACGGATCGAGTCCGTAGAGCTTCTCGACCGAAGCGCCGTAAAACGGCAGGTTGAGCCCGGAACCGATGCCGATCTCCAGGATCGTGCCGCAGGCCCCGGGAATGATCTTCTCCCGGTAGCGGGTCGCTTCCTTGTTGCGCAGGCAGAGGTCCACCAGCTGGGGCAGGATCCACCTGTCGTAGAAACTCACGTCGTTTCCTTCCTGGCGGTTTTCAGCCCCGATTATTCATGAACAGGACCCTCGTGCAGAGTCGCAAGATCCTTTGTAACGCACGTATCATCGGAGCATCCGGTATTTGTGAATAATCGGGGTCAGCCGATGGTACCGAGCGCGGGAAAGGTGCGCAGCATCCACCATGAAAACGCCGTGAGCTGTCCGGTCATGATGGCGACCCCCATGATCACCAGCACGAATCCGGCCACCCCTTGCAGCGGACGGCCCACGTGGCGCAGCGTCTTCAGGTGTCGCAACAGCCCTCCGGTGAACGCCGCGGAAGCAATGAACGGAACACCCAGCCCGGCGGAATAGACCGCCAGCAGGGCCATGCCGTTCGAGGCGGCCGAGGACACTGCAGTGACCGTCAGAATCGCGCCCAGCACGGGCCCGATGCACGGGGTCCAGCCGAAGCCGAAGGCAAGCCCCAGCACGTAAGCGGCTGCCGGCCGGCCGTGTTTGAGATGCGGGTGGAAACGCAGGTCGCGGTGGAACCAGGAGACGTTCTTCATGAGCCCGAGCATGAAGAACCCGAATGCGGCGACGATGATCCCGCCCACGATGTTCGCTTCGTAGCGGTACTGGAGCAGCCACTGGCTGAGGGCGGTCGCGCTCGCGCCGAAGGCCATGAACACGGTGGAAAAGCCGGCCACGAAAATCACGCTCATGGCCACGACCGACAGGCGATTCACCGCCTGCCCCGGCTGCGGCGCCTCGTGCAGCGAGTGCCCGGCCACGTAGGAGAGATACCCCGGAACCAGCGGGAGAACACAGGGCGACAGGAACGAAACGGTCCCCGCGAGGAACACCGTTGCAATCCCGATGCTCGAAAGATCAGTCATGGATCAGGAACCCGTTACCAAACCGGATGATAACAGCCGCACAGGAACGCCGATCAAAATCAAGAACCCACCCCAGAGGCGCGGGCCCGGTCCAGGTACCGCTCGACGAGCGCGACCGCCTCCGGGCCGTCCCACTCCGCGGCGCCGAGGAGCCGTCCGATTTCCCTCCCCTCACGATTGATGAGCAGCGTGACCGGCAGGCCGATTGACCCAAGCCGGCGCGCCGCTTCGCCCGTCGCGTCAACGTATGCCCGCAGACGCTTGACCCCGATCTCGCGGAAAAATTCCTGCACCAGGGACAGCCCGGAATCCCCCTGGTCAATCGAGACGGCCACGACATCAAAGTCCTGCCCGCCCAGTTTCGCCTGCAGCCGGTCGAGAGTGGGCATCTCCTTGCGGCACGGCGGGCACCACGTTGCCCAGACGTTGAGCAGGACCATCTTGCCCCGGAAGTTCGCCAAGGTGAGCGGCCGCCCCTTCCCGTCCGCAAACCGGATTTCCGGCACGGGCCTGGGGCCCGGCAGGAGCACGAAGTTGAAGCCGCGCCCGGCGGCGGCGCGCGGCGCATCGGCCACCCGCTTCGATGAGGGCGGCGCCTCGGTTGCAAGGCGATTGAAATAAAACACGGCGAGCACGGCGAGCGCCGCGGCGAGCACGGCCGAGAGCAGCGGCGCGACCGGGCCACGCCGTCGCTGCGCCGGCCCTTCCGCGCGGGCCGCGGGATCGCACGCGGCAGCGTTGGAATTTTCCCGTTTCGGCATGTGTCCTCCCGCTCTCAGGAATTTGCCGGCGCTAAGTCCGACAGCACGATGAACGTCCACGCGTCCCGGTCCCAGCGAAGCACGGGGCTCGCCCCGCTCATGGGGCCGCACGTCATTTCGCATCCACCCTTGCCTCCCTGCGCCATTGCAGAACCTTCGGCGACCACCGGCTCTCGAGGAAGGCGAGCACGGCGCGGATCTCCCGGTCGGAGAGCGCGTCTTTGAACGCCGGCATGTCGCTCTGGTAGCCGGGCGGAGCGTAGGGAGGGACGACCCCGTACTTGGTGATGCCGAAGAGGACCTCATCGGGATGATGCCAGGTGTGGCCGGAATCATCGTGTGGCGGCGCGGGCAGGCGCCCGCTGGGCAGGCGGCGCTGCCAGTCGGGCTGGCCTTCCAGGTTGGCCCCGTGACACGATGCGCATGACCGGTCATAAACGGTCTTCCCGAGCGCGATGGACGCCGCATCGGGATTTTTCCCCGGCTCCGCGCGCGTCACCCAGTACGCAATCCCCGCGAATCCTGCGGCGAATACGGCGACGCCTGCGGCGATCAGGCGGACGCCCCGCCTTGCACCGGGCGGCCTCGGAGCGCCGCTCATGGTTCAGCCCGTCCGCCCGAGGCCGCCGCCGCGGGGATCACGGGGTACTGCCCCGCTCGGCGATCCGGGTCCACGTCTTTCCCCCGTCCCGGCTCAGATAGACAC
>DAIDBG010000255.1 GCA_027310225.1 bacterium
CCACCGCCTCACGGCGGTGGGAGACCGGCCGGCTAGATGATCTTCAGATGAATTCCCCTGCTAACAAGGTCGTCGCTTTTGAAATATCGGCGTTCATCGGCGTCCATCGGCGGCTGAATTTTGGGTTTTTGAGACCACTTCTACTCACCAGTTCTAATCGAGCCAGCCGCTCGCGCGGGTCTGCGCGAGCACGTTGTCCACGATCTGCGGCGCGAGGCCGACGTAGGTCGTGGGATCGAGCAGCTCGCGCAGCTCCTCCCGCGAGAGCGCGTTCCCTATCCGCTTGTCTTGCTTCAGCGCCTCCTCGAAACGGATTCCGTGCTCGAGACCGTGCATGGAAACCTCGTACACGAGCTCGTGCGCGGTCTGCTTGCCGAGCTTGCCGGAGAGCGCAAACATGACGCGCTCGGAAAGGAGAAAGCCGCCCAGCAGGTCGAGGTTGCGCCGCATCGCCGCGACGTTCACTTCCAGCCCCTCGATCACGTAGCGCATGCTGGCGAGCAGCGCCCCCGTCATGAGGCACGCTTCGGGCAGCGCGCGCCACTCGGCGCGCCATGAGGCGGCGTCGCGCTCGTGCTCCATCACCATTGACTCGAGCATGAGCGCCACGTTGTAGCGCAGGGCGCGCGCAACCGCCGAGGCGGCCTCCACCGTGGAGGGGTTCCTCTTGTGCGGCATGGTGGACGAGCCCACCTTGCCTGCGCTGAACGGCTCGGCGAGCTCGTCAATCTCGTTGTGCTGCAGCGTGAGGATCTCGTTCGCGATCTTGCCGAGGGTCGCCCCGAGCATGCCGAGCACGCAGGCGTATTCCGTGAAGCGGTCGCGCGCCGTGTGCCAGGAGATGTCGGCGACTCCCAGTCCCAGGCGCTTCATCACACGCCGGTCGAGCTCCATCGCCTGCGGGCCGTACGACGCCTGGGTGCCGACCGCGCCCACGAGGCTCCCCACGAACACGCGCGGTTCGAGCTCCCGCAGGCGCTGGTGGTGGCGCCCCGCCTCGGAGAGCCAGATCGCGCACTTGTGTCCGAACGTGATGGGCAGCGCCTGCACCGCGTGCGTGCGTCCGACCATTGGCGTTGCGCGGTGCGTCTCCGCGAGGCGATAAAGCTCCCGCCCGATCACCTTGAGGTCGCGCAGGAAGATCGCGTGCGCGTCCCGGAGCTGCAGCACCGTGCCGGTATCGAGCGTGTCCTGCGTGGTGGGACCATAGTGCACGCTCTCGCCGAGATCACCCTCGCACACGGCCTGCAGCGCGCGCAGCGCCGGCACGAGGGGATGCTTGATGCGCCGGATCTCCGCGCCGATCGCCTCGATATCCACGTTCTCCACGCGCGCCTTCGCCGCGATCTCCTGCGCCGCGGCGCGCGGGATGATGCCCATTTCCGCCTGCTCGAGCGCGAGCGCCGCCTCGAACTCGTACCACTTCTGCACGCGGTTGGCGTCGTTGAAGATCGCGCGCAGCTCGTCCGTGCCCCAGATGTGCCGGAGCAACGCGTCGTCGAATACGCCGGAAGCCATAGAGAACCCCTAAGGATGAAGGATAAAGGATGAAGAGAAAAAACGTTTGCTATGCCTCTTGTCTTCTGGCTTTAGCCATCTGCCTTCTGCCCTAGTCGGCGCGGGCGCCGGATTCGCGCACCACCTTCTCCCACTTCGCGAGTTCGCTGCGAATGTGCGCGCCAAACCGTTCGGCACTGTTGCCCACCGGCTCGAAGCCTTGGCTCGAAAGCCGCCCGATGATGTCGTTGGCACCTCCCGGTAAATAGAGAACGATCAGCCGCACCGGCCGTGCCGGATACGGTTGTTCCGGCGCGGGGAGTGCTGGCCACAGCAGCGTCGCGGCGGCCATCGTCAAGATTCGCATGTTCTCTCCCCTCTCGTAAGCGGATCGGCGTTAGCCGATCCGCTCCAGGATGTGCAGCCCGCGCACGCGATCGAGGAGGTAAATGAGACCGCGGTCGTCCATCGTGACGTCGTTGCTCTGCACGCGGTCTGATCCTTCGGGCACGTCCGGCACGAAGCAAGCTACCTTCCTCAACGCGTGCGGCCGCGAGATGTCAATGATGCGGAGACCGTGCGCGATGTAGGCATAGCGGCCGTCGAAGTCGAGTGAGAATGCGTCCCCACCGGCATCGAAAGCGACGCGAGCGGCTTCGGGTGCTTCGGGTCCGAGACGTCCACGTAACCGACCGCCTTGACGCCCCTCGCCTTCGCCATGTTTCGCCTTCGATCATTCAGCGCGGATGTCAGCTTCGCGGATCAGGCGCGCCCACTTGCCACGCTCGCTCCTGATGAACGCCGCGAACTCCTGCGCGCTGTTACCGACCGGCTCCGTGCTCTGCGAGAGCAGCCGCTCGCGGATGTCCGGCATATTGATCACCCTGACGATCTCGGCATTGAGCCGAGCAACGATCGCGCGCGGCGTCTTCGCCGGTGCGAGCCAGCCGAACCATCCGATCACCTCGAAGCCCGGGAAGCCGAGCTCGGCCACGGTCGGCAGTTGCGGCGCGACCGGCGAGCGCTTGGCGCTCGTGATCGCGAGCGCCTTCACCCGCCCGGCCTTGATGTGCGGCGTGGCGGCGAGCGCAATGCTGAACAGCGCCTGCACCTGCCCTCCGATCAGCGCCGCGAGGGCCGGGCCGCCGCCCTTGTACGGCACGTGCACCACGTCGATGCGCGCCTGCTGCCTGAACAGCTCCAGCGCGAGATGGCCGGACGTCCCGATGCCGGCGGACGCGAACGCGATCTTGCCCGGCCTCGACTGTGCAAGCGCTACCAGCTCGCGCAGCGAAGCCGCGGGCACGGCCGGGTGCACGACGAGAATGTTCGGCACCGCAATGCCGAGCGTGACCGCAGCGAAATCCTTCACCGGATCGTAGCGCACCTCGCGGTAGAGGCTGGGGTTGATCGTGATTCCGGCCGCCACCAGTACGAAGGTATAACCGTCCGGCGTCGAGCGCGCCGCCAGCTCGTAGGCGATGTTGCCGTTCGCGCCCGGCCGGTTGTCGATCACCACCGTCTGCCCGAGCGCTTCGCCGAGTTTTGGGCCGACCAGCCGCGCAAGGATATCGGCAGGACCGCCGGGTGGCACGGCGACGATCATTCTGATCGGGCGCGCTGGATAGGTCTCCGCCGCGCCGGCCACGCCCGGCGCAGCCAGCCCCAGAAGGATGAGGCTCACTGCGAGTCCTTGCGTCATCGCTTCCTCCGTCGTGCCCCGCGCGCCGGGTTCCCTGCGGCCCGCTTTTTTCCCGGCGCCCCTCGCATCTTGGCTGCCGGTTTCCGCTCATGCAGCTCGCTGTGATCTCTATGGCCGATTCGTGCTCCAGTTTCAAAGCGCAGCTCAGGCCGCGAGCGCGCGGCTCTCCGGCATCGCAAGAAACGCCTGCATCGCGTGCCAGACCTTGTGCCGGTTGATGCCGAGCGTGGAATTGTGCGCCAGGCCCGATACGAACACGAACTGCTTGTCCCTGCTCGGCAGCTCCGCGAAGAAGCGCATGAGGTCCGCTTCCGCCGCGATGCCGTCGTATTCGCCGCGGATGATGAGCACCGGACAGCGAATCTCCCCGGGGTCCACCGCCGGCAGGTGCGCGCACATGTCGAGGTAGGTGCCGGTCGGTATCGTGTCGTAGAGGGCGAGCTCGGCGTCCGCCAGCGCATCGGCGACGATCGCTTCCGAGGTCCCCGGCCTGTCGCGCGTGAACATGCCGTGGAAGAACGCGCGGTCTATCTTCCGGCGGTTGCTGCGGCGGTATTCATCAATCTTCTCGCGCCGCCTGGCGAGCGTCGGCGAGCCTTCGCCCGTATAGACCAGCGCCGAGAGGATCAGGCGCGCCACGCGCTCGGGATGGCGCTGCGCGAACAGCGCGGCGCGCAGCGCGCCCGAGGAGCCGCCGTAGAAGAAATAGCGCGACTGGCCGGTCTCGCGCTCGAGGAGCGGCAGCACCGCCGCGAGGTCGTCGGCGCCGGAAGCGATGTCCGAATTGGAATCGGTCCGGTCGGAGCGGCCGTAGCCTTCGTGGTCCAGCGCCCAGACATCGTAGCCCGCCCTCGCGAAGTGGTCCATCAGCGAGTAGTCGGCGCGCCCCGGCACCTGCAGGTCGAAACCCGAACGCCCGGACATGGACGAGCCGTGCACCAGAAACAGCACCGGCAGCGGCTCCTCCCCTTTTTGCGGCGCGCCTGCGCGCTTGCGATAGGCGTAGAGCTTTACCTTCCTCTTCTGCGCCCAGTATTCGGCGCTCCAGACGCCGGTCTTGCCGGCCGTTGCGGCATCCATCAACGATCCATCCCCCGGGTGAGGGCGCCATTATCTCTCACTCATGTCCGCCGCGGAACAGCGGCGTTGCGTCGTAGTCGGTTATCTGCGAGAGGCTGCGCGCCGGCCAGGTCATCATTCCTGCGTTCATGAGCCTCCTCCCCGCGCGTGCTAATATAAAATGCGATGGAGCGCTACGCGCGGTTCCGCGACTTCGTCGCGGACTTTACCGGGAAACCGGCAAGTAATCGAGGAGAAGCATGAGCGGCAGCCTGCCCGCAAGCATGAAGGCCGTCACGATGAGCGCGCCCGGCGGACCGGAGGTCCTGAAGCTCGCGGAGCAGCCGGTGCCGCGGCCCGGCGCCGGCGAGGTCCTGATCCGGGTCGCCGCTGCCGGCGTCAACGGTCCGGACCTGATGCAGCGCAAGGGCCTTTATCCGCCTCCCGCAGGCGCGCCGGAGCTGCTCGGTCTGGAGGTGTCCGGTGAAGTCGCGGCCGTGGGCGATCAGGCCGGACGCTGGTCGGTCGGGAACGCGGTGACCGCGCTCACCAACGGCGGCGGCTATGCCGAGTACTGCGTGGTGGACGCGCAGCATTGCCTGCCGATTCCGAAAGGCGTCTCGTTGCGCGATGCGGCCGGATTGCCGGAGACGTTCTTCACCGTCTGGAGCAACGTCTTCATGGGCGCCGGACTGGCGGCGGGAGAAACCTTCCTGGTCCACGGCGGCGCGGGCGGCATCGGCACAACCGCCATCCAGCTCGGCAAGGCCTTCGGCGCAAAGGTGATCGCGACCGACAGCCCGGAAGAGCGGTGCCGGATCTGCCGCGACCTCGGCGCCGACCGCGTGATTGACTACCGGGAGGAGGACTTCGTCGAGATCGTGCGGCAGGCGGGCGGCGCGAACGTCATCCTGGACATCGTCGGCGGGGCCAACATCGAGAAGAATTTCAAGGCCGCGGCGCACGACTGCCGCATCATCCAGCTCGCCTTCGCGCTCGGCTCCAAGGTGGACGTCAACCTGATGCCGGTGATGCTGAAGCGCCTCACGTACACCGGCTCGACCCTGCGCACCCGGCCGACCGCCTTCAAGGCGAGAGTCGCGCGGGAACTCGAGGAAAAGGTCTGGCCGCAGATCGAGAGCGGCCGCATCCGCGTGGTCACCGGCCGGACGTTCCCGCTGAAGGAGGCGGCCACGGCGCACGCGCTGATGGAGTCGGCGCGGCACACCGGGAAGATTTTGCTGACGGTGTGACTCGTTTCTCGTCCCTCGTCGTTCAGTTCTGCACGAGCAACGAGAAACGAATAACGAGCCGCCCCTTCCTAGATCAGGAGCGGCTGGGGCTGCTCGCCCTCGGCCCCCTCGGTGGTCTTGGGGGGGCGGCGGCGCAGCAGCGAAATGTCGCCTTCCGCCGCGATCGAGCGCGCGTGATTGATGCTCTTCTCGATCTCGTCGAAGTAGATGTTCTGGCCGCCGAAATGCTCCTCGATGTAGTGATAGTTCCCGCCCAGGTCCTGCGTCAGGCGCCGGGTCGCGCCCTGGTAGAAACGGGGCGTCTTGAAGATCAGGTCCGCGGCTGACGCGAACAGGATCTCCTCGCTGCCGTCCTCGTGGCGCTTGCGGGCGATGCCGCCGCGCACGAACTCCGGATAGAGCCGGTCGTAGCATTTCTCCAGGTAGCAGCGGTCCGCCATCTGCGCCAGGATATCGGCGCTGCCGAGGAGATTGCCGATGAGGCGGAACTCCGGGCCCGGCACCTTGATTCTGTCCACCGGTATCTCGTAGCCCGTGAAATGGAGGGTACGCGTCGCGGCCTGCGCCAGGTCTCCCATGCCGATCTTCGGCAGGTACTCCTCGAGAAAGCGCGCGCCGCGCGACACGTGCACGGCGGTGTACTCGGCGCCGTTTTCGTGCTTGGTGTCCTTGCGGTGCCGGATGTAGCCGCAGTCGTGATAGAGCGCGGTGATGATGCCGAAACGGAACAGCCGTTCGCCGATGGTGCCGGCGCTCGTGGCGCGCACGCAGCCGTCCATCAGCCGCCCCATCGCCAGCGTCACGTCGAGCACGTGCTGGAGATCGTGGTAGTCGGTTTCGCACTCATGGAAACCGGGGTGCTCGCCGCGGTAGAGACGCACCAGATCCGCGAAAACCCGGTCGAGATTGCCGGGCGCGTCCTGATTGCCGGGCGCGTCCTGTTGGTAGAGATTCTGGTAGATGCCGCAGATTTCCCGGGAAACATCCCGAGGGTCGGTGGTGTTGACGCGGTTGGTGACGTCGTAGTCGTTGCGCCGTTCCCGCATTGCCGCCTGACCCCGGAAGTGAGAAATCGTCTTGTTAGATTTGTCGGCGTATTAGACTATAATGCCCCGAAGAAGGCAATGCCGGCTAACACGCGGAAACGAAACAGGTTTTAGTGTGACGGCAGAGCGTGTCGTCGGTTCCGCGGGCGGGAGAGTTTTCGCGGCGCGCGGGCTCCAGTAACGTTGCGTCGCAGTAACCAACCAATACGAATAGTCGAGCCATGCACCCGCAGACCATCTACACCAAGACCTCCAAGGGCGTTCTCGAGGTCAAGAACAGGACCATCAAGCTGTCACGGGATGTGGGGCTGGTATTTCTATCGGTGGACGGCAAGTCCACCGTCACCGAGCTGATCAAGAAGTCCGGCATGGAGGAGAAGAAGCTCCATGACGCGCTCGAGAAGCTGACCGCCGACGGCTTCATCAAGGTGTTCTCCTCCCCGGCGGCGGTGCAGCCGGCAGCCGCCCCGGCACAGATCGAGGACGAACTCGACTTCACATCTTCCGCAGCCCTGTCCAAGCTCAACGCTGAAGCGGAAAACCGCTCCAGGGCGGAGGCCGAGGCCAAGGCGCGCGCCCTGGCGGCGGCGCGCGCGGCAGCCGAAGCCAAGGTGCGCCAGGAAGCGGAAGCGCGGGCACGGGCGCTCGCCGAAGCCAAGGCGCGGGCCGAGGCCGAAGCCAAGACCAGGGCCGAAGCAGCGGTCAAGGCCGCGGCGGAAGCGCGGGTGAAGGCCGAAGCCGAGGCCAGGGCCGCGGCCAGCGCCAAGGCCAAGGCGGAAGCAGAAGAGCGCGTCAAGGCGGCAATGAAGACGAAGGCACGGGCCGAGGCCGAAGCCAGGGCGCGGGCCGAGGCCGAAGCGCGCGCCAAAGCTGAAGTCGAAGAAAAGCTCACCGCTGAAGCCCGGGCGAAGGAGGAAGTCGAAGCGCGCGCCAAAACCGAAACCGAGGCGCGGGCCCATGCCGAGGCCGAGTCAAGGGCAAAGGCGGCGGTCGAAGCCCAGATGAAGGCGCTGCAGGAAGCGCTCGCCCAGGCCGAGGGGCGCGCGAAGCAGGAAGCCGAGCAGCGGACGAGGATGGAAGCCGAGATCAAGGCCCACCAGGAGGCCGAGCGCAAGGCGCGCGCGGAGGCGGAGGCGCGCGCGAAGACAGCGGAAGAAGCGGTAGCGAGGGCGCGCGCGATGGCTGAGGAGGCCGCCAAAGCCAAAGCCGAAGCCGAGGCGAAGGCGGCGATCCAGTCGGTGGGCGGGGACGCCGCGGCCCGGGCGCGCATGGAAGCGGCGATGAAGGCGCTCGAGGAGGCGAAAGCCGCGGCGCGGACCGAGGCCGAGGCGCGCGCGGAAGCCGAGCGCAAGGCCAAGGCCGAGGCCGAGGCGCGGCAGCGCGAGGAAACCGAGCGCAAGGCGCGCGAGGAAACCGAGCGCAAGGCACGCGAGGAAGCGGAAGCGCGCTCCAGGGCGCAACTGAAGGAGCTGCAGGAACAGGCGCGGCATGCCCGCGAGGAAGCGGAGGCCAAAGCCGAGACCGAGCGCAAGGCGCGCGCGGAGGCCGAGGCCAGGATCGAGACCGAGCGCAAGGCGCGCGCGGAAGCGGAGGCCAAGGCCGAGGCCGAGCGCCAGGCGCGCACGGAAGCGACGCAGAAGGCGCGCGAAGAAGCCGAGGCCAGGGCCCGCGCCGAAGTCCAGGCCGTGATCGAGGCCGAGCGCCAGGCGCGCGCGCAGGCCGAGCGCCAGGCGCAACAGGAAATAGCCGCCCGCGTCGAAGCGGAGAAAAAGGCGCGCGAAGAAGCCGAGCGCCAGGCCGAGATCGCGCGCAAGGCGCGCGAGGAAGCCGTGCGCCAGGCGCGCGCCGGCGAGAGCGAAGCGGCGCGCAAGGCGAGCGAAGAGGCCGAGCGCCGCGCGCGCGCGGCGGAACAGGCGGTCGCTCAGGCGCGGGCGCAGGCCGAGGCCGAGCGCCGCGCGCGCGCGCAGGCCGAGGAACGCGCCAAGGCCGAAGCGGTGGCGCGCGTCATGCAGGAACAGCAGTTGCGCGCCAGGGCCGAAGAGGATGTCAAGGCGAAGGTCGCGGCCGAACTCAAGACGCGCGAGCTGGCCGAAATGGAGGCCGAGGCGCGCTACCGCAAGGAGGCGGCGGAACGCGCCAAGGCAGCGGCGGCCGAGCGCCGGAAGCGCGAAGAGGAAGCGCGCTCCGCGGGGGCCTCGGTCCGCGCCAAGAGACCGGCCAACTGGCCGAAAACGGCGGGCATCGGCGTGGTGGTGCTGCTCGCCATCGCCATCGGGCTGCTGCAAGTGGTGCCGCTGACCGGGTACATCGGGGCAGCGCAGCAGTTGCTCGCGCAGCGCCTGCAGGCGCCGGTCACGATCTCCAGCCTGCGCTACGCTCTGCTGCCCTCCCCCCAGCTCACGCTGGAGCGCGTCACCGTCGGCAAGCTCCAGGAAATCAAGATCAACAATATCGTGGTTCCCGCCTGGCCGATGACGCTGCTCGGCGACGTCAAGAACCTCGACGAGGTCGAAGCCGGCTCGCTCACCGTGGAGCAGGACGCGCTCGCCATGGTCCCGGGCTGGGTAAAGCAGCAGCCCGGCGTCCAGGCGTTCAACGTGCGGCGCGTGAAACTGAGGTCGGTCAAGATCTCGACCCGCGGGATCGAGCTTCCCGTATTTGACGCGGATATCGTGCTCGGCAGCGACGGCGCCCTGCAGCAGGCCGCGTTCTACGACAGCAAGGTGCGGGTGCAGTTGCTGCCGAAGGACAAGACGATGGGCGTCAACCTGGAGGCGCGCGCCTGGCAGCCGCCGCTGGGCCCGGCGGTGGAGTTCGACGAGCTGGCGGTCGCCGCAGTATTCGAGCCGCAACGGGCCACCATCACCAGCATTGACGGCAGGATCGGCCGCGGCGCGGTGAAGGGCGCGGCGCGGGCAAGCTGGGAGAGCGGGATTCGCGTGGAAGGCGAGTTCAGCCTCGCCAACGGCGAGCTCGGGCAGCTCATGTCGGCCTTCACGCGCGAGTTCGCGGCAACCGGCTCGCTCAACGCCAACGCGACCTTCGCGCTGCAAGGCGCCGCGCTCGAGAACCTGTTCGCCGGACCGAGGGTGGAGGCGAGCTTCAACGTCGAGAAAGGCGAGCTCGGCAACGTTGACATCGTCCGCGCCATCCAGTCGCCCTCACGCGACGGGATGCGCGGCGGGAGGACGCGTTTCGACACGCTCGCCGGCTCGCTGCAGCTCGCCAACAATACCTACTCTTACCGCCAGCTCCAGCTCGCTTCCGGGCCGATGAACGCAACGGGCAACGTGAACGTCTCGCCCGACGGCGATCTCTCGGGGCGGATCAGCGCCGAGCTCGGCTCGAAATCCATCGTGGTCGCGCGCGGGGTCCTCACCGTCGAGGGTAGCCTCCAGGCCCCGCTGCTCAAACCTTAGATAGATAGTTTCAAGTTGCAGGTCAACTCGAAACCCCTGGCTCGAAACCGGTTTTAGGCGCGGCGCACCGGCGACACCCTTCCCGCTTCGCGCAGCGCGGCGATGCGCTCGTCGAGCGGCGGATGGGACATGAAAAGACGCGTGAAGCCGCCCCCGCCGGAGATGCCGAACGCGGCAATCTGCGCCGGCAGCTGCGACTGCTCGTGATTGAGTTTCAGGCGCTCGAGCGCCGCGATCATTTTCTCGCGGCCCGCCAGCGCGGCGCCGCCGGCGTCCGCCCGGAATTCGCGCCAGCGCGAGAACCCCATCACGACGATGCTCGCCAGGATGCCAAGCACGATCTGCGCGACGATGATGGTGATGTAGAACGCCGGGCCCTGCCCGCGCTCGACCCTGAACACGGTGCGGTCCACGATGAAACCGATCACGCGCGAGAGGAAGATCACGAAGGTATTGAGCACGCCCTGGATGAGCGTGAGCGTCACCATGTCGCCGTTGGCAACGTGGCTGACCTCGTGGCCGAGCACCGCTTCGGCCTCCTCCTGCGTCATGTTGCCGAGCAGGCCGGTGCTCACCGCCACCAGCGCGTCGTTGCGGTTCCAGCCGGTGGCAAAGGCGTTGATCTCCGGAGCATCGTAGATCGCCACTTCCGGCATGCCGATGCCCGCCTTCTCGGCATGGCGCTTGACCGTATCCACCAACCAGCGCTCGGCCATGCTGGAGGGCACCTCGATGACCCGGGCCCCGGTCGCCATCTTCGCCATCCATTTCGAGATCAGCAGCGAAATGAACGACCCGCCAAAGCCGAAAATCCCCGCCACCAGCAGCAAGGCGTACAGATTGAGCCCGGTATCCTGCGCCAGTATGCGGTCAATGCCGAGCAGCTGCATCGTGATGCTGAGCACGAACAGCACCGCGAAATTGGTGAGCACGAGCAGGAAAATCCGCTTCATACGATCCACGTTCCTTTCCGGTTTTGGATTGCCATCTTAGATGGGGGCGCCGCGGCCGAGTTCAATGTCCTCCGCCCGGAGGGGGCCGGACTTGGCCCCGGCATGCTCCTTACGGGTCCATTGCACAAACGGGGTATCCGGTGCGGCGCCGATTCTACCGCATCGCGGGGTTTTCGATTAACATGACTGCGGTCGGCCCCGGAACAAGCTTCGTGAAGAACCCAGTCAACACGGCGTGCCGCCGCCATCCGCCGTCCTCCAGTCCGGATCGCCCGCATCCGCCGCGCGTGCGCCGACGCGGGAAGCCGGGATGATTTCCGGCGCCGTGCCCGACCTGCCGATCTGCCGCCTTCCCGGGCGGGGGACCTTCCCATGCAGACCCGGCTGATCTTCGATCCCGACTTGTCGGCCGAGGAATTGCGCGGGTTCGCGCGCACGGTGGCGGAAATCGAATGGCTGCTGCTGGTCCTGGTGCTGCTCTACCAGGTGGTGCTCGCCCCGGACGAGGAAGCCGCCGCGGCGCTGGCGACGGCGATGTTCTTCTTCGCCGCCTTCGTGCTGTCCTTCCACTACGCCAATTTCTACCGCAAGGAGAGCCCCTGGAAGATCGCGATCGAAACCTGGGTCATGATCGCGTTCATCACCTGGGTGCTGGCGTACACCGGCGGCGTGGACAGCCTGCTCCACGATCTCTACCTGCTGGTCATCATCGTCAGCGCGCTCACCCTGGGCAAGCTCGCCACGCTGCTGGAGATCGGAATCATCACGGCGTCCTACGTCTGGCTCGGCTATCCGCAGCTGCGGGAGGAAGTGCTGTCGCTCTCGTTCGGCACCACGCTGCTCGCGCAGATCGCGCCGATGCTGCTGGTCGCCTACATCACCACCATGCTCTCGGCCGACATCCGCCGCGCCTACGGCCACATGAAGGTGCTGTCGGAAACCGACGATCTGACGGGGGTGCTCAACATGCGCGCGTTCATGGCGTTGGCCGAGCACGTCGCGCGGCAGGCGGAGCGCTACGCCCGGCCCTTCAGCGTGCTGATGATTGATTCCGACAGCCTGAAGTCGGTCAACGACACGCTCGGCCACGAGGCGGGCAACCGGCTGCTCAGGATCACCGTGCAGTGCATACAGGGCCAGCTGCGCCAGACCGACCAGGTCGCGCGTTACGGCGGCGACGAATTCGTGGTGCTGCTGCCGGAGACGCCCTGCAGCGGCGCCGTCGGGGTGGCGGAGCGCATCCGCAAGAGCGTCGAGTCCGCCCCGCTCGCGACACGCGAGAGGAAGATCGCGGTCACGGTCAGCATCGGCGTCGCCTGCTACCCCAACAACGGCACCGACCTCGAAACGGTGCTCGAGAAGGCCGACCAGGCGATGTACGCGAGCAAGACGGGCGGCAAGAACCGCACCACCCTGTTTTCCGCCTGACCCCCACCCTTACCCTCCCCCTTGATTAGGAGGAGGGGGAGGGATAGGGAGGGGGTCGCGGATCACGACCCGCGCCGGCATCCATTGTAAACTCCGCGCTTTGTGGCGTGCGCGGAGTTTATGGCAGAGCAGATCGAATGCGCCGTGATCGGCGCGGGCGTCGTCGGGCTCGCGGTGGCGCGCCGGCTCGCGCTCGCGGGCCGCGAGGTGGTGATACTGGAGGCCGAGAACGCCTTCGGCACCCACACCAGCTCGCGCAACTCCGAGGTGATCCACGCCGGAATCTATTACGCAACGGGGTCGCTCAAGGCGCGGCTGTGCGTGACCGGCAGGCGGGCGCTCTACCGCTACTGCGCCGAGCACGGCGTCAGGCACCGGCGCATCGGGCAGCTGATCGTCGCCACCGGTGAGGCGCAGATCGCGGGGCTGAAGGAATACCAGGCGCAGGCCGAAGTGAACGGCGTGACCGACCTCGAATGGGTTGCTGCGGACCGGCTGCGCGACCTCGAACCCGAGGTGGCCTGCGTCGCCGGCGTGCTCTCGCCTTCCACCGGCATCCTGGACAGCCACGGGCTCATGCTCGCGTACCTCGGAGACGCGGAGGCGCAGGGTGCCGCGCTTGCGCTCGCGAGCCCGGTGATCGCGGGCCGTGCGGGGAACGACGGCATCGTGCTCGAGGTCGGCGGGGCGGAAGCCATGACGATCCGCTGCCGGACCGTGGTCAATGCGGCGGGGCTCGATGCCCAGGCGGTGGCGCACTCGATCGAGGGCATCCCCGCGCACGCGATCCCGCCCACCTATTACGCCATCGGGCATTACTACACGCTCGCCGGCGCCGCACCGTTCCGGCGGCTGATCTATCCGGTCGCGCGCCAGGACTGGCTCGGCGTTCACGTCACCATTGATCTCGGCGGACAGGTCAAGTTCGGCCCCGACTTCTCGTGGATCGAGCGCGTTGACTACCGCTTCGACGAAAGCCGCGAGGCCGCGTTCTACACCGCGATCCGCCATTACTATCCTGGACTCAGGGACGGCGCGCTTCAGCCCGGCTACACCGGCATCCGGCCGAGGATCACGGGGCCCGGTGCTCCGGCGCAGGATTTCGTCATCCAGAGCCCGCGCGAACACGGGGTGGCGGGGCTGGTGAATCTGTACGGAATCGAATCGCCCGGGCTCACCGCCTCGCTCGCCATCGCGGACCATGTCGCGGAGCTGCTGAAGGAGTAATGCCTGATCTGCATCAACCGGCGCCGAAGGGCGCCGTCATGGCATAATCTCCGCCGTTCTCGGACGCTTCGCGCCGGAACGGCTGCGCGAAATCGAACGGACACCGGCGCGCCGTTCATTTCGCGCCCCAGCCAAATACGGGTTAACAATGGGGCACGGCTTCTGTCATGGTCCTCGATCGCGGCGTGCGCTGCCCCGCATGCGATGCGCCCCCGGAGCTGCGCGACATCGAGAGGACGAACCCTGCGCACTCATCTCGTGTCCAAGCTCGAAGGCCAGCGAGCGATGAGCGACGGTTTCAGCTTGACAGCGAAGGGCAAGGCCGAAGTCGCAGCCAAGCCCGGCAAGCTTTCGACGGGCCTGAAGACGCTGCTCGGCATGGTCGGCGACAACGCCACGATTGCGGAGCTCAAGCTCAAGCTGCCGCAAGTTCCGGCGAACAAGCTGACCGCGGCCCTCGACCGGCTGGTCACCGATGGCTACCTGCGCCGCGCCGCCGCCGAAGCGGACAACGACCTCGACTTCACGTAGTTCATCCACCGGCCGGTCAAGGAGCCGACCGTGCAGCAGAAGCGCCAGGCCGAGGCCACGCTCGCGGGGATCAAGGCGTCGAAGAAGGCGGGCTACCACGTCAGCATCATCAACCGGCCCGCCAAGCCCATCGCGCCGCACGGCGGCGGCAGCAAGCACACGGTGCTCGTCATCGACGGGGACGACGCCAACGCGCTGGTCATGGCGCGCGGTCTGCTGCTCGAGAAGTTCGACACCCGCTCCGCCGGGAAAAGCGAGGAAATCGTCGCCGCGCTCAACAAGCAGCCGCCGCCCGACGTCATCGCCATGGACGTCGTGCTGCCCGATGTCATCGGGCTCGAGCTGCTCGGCCGGTTGCGGGAGCATCCGACCTACAAGACAGTCCCGATCATCGTCATGACGGCCAAGGTCGAGCACGACGACGACGTCGCGGCGCTCGCCTACGGCGCGAGCGGCTACATGACCAAGCCGTTCGCGCCCGAGGCGCTGGTGGAGAACGTGAAGGCCGTGCTGGGGCTGTAGAGGGATGAGGAGAATGGCCGAAAAGCGTGAATCGTGATTCGTCCCGTTCCAATGTCCGCGTCAAAGGTGAACGCGTGAATTCTCCACCGATGACTGGATGGAAATCGTTGGAACGGGACGAATTACACCACCCCGCCTGCTGCGCAGGCACCCCTCCTCTGGCACTCCCACCACCCCGCCTGCTGCGCAGGCACCCCTCCTCTGGCAGGAGGGAAAACATGAACACTCCCCTCCTTTTCAAGGAGGGGTGGCGCCGAAGGCGACGGGGTGGTTGAACCCGCCCCACCAGTCCCGCCTCATCAATCACACCTCACCTCAAGTCGTCGAGCAGCCGCTTGATCTGCGGAATCACCAGCTCCGCCGCGGCGCGGCCTTCGGCGATCGCTTCGGCGCCGCGGTGGTACTCCAGCAGTCCCAGTTCCCCGAGGCGCGGCTGGATGACAGCGTCCGCCGGCTCGCCCGCGAGGCGGCTGCGCGTGATGCGCACGCTCATGACGTTGATGCTGGCAGCGACGACCTCGATCACATTGGGGTGCTTCGGCCCCCTTCCGTCCCGCGCGGCGCGCGCGTGACGACCGACCAGGTCGGAGCTCAGGTCCACCGCGATCACGACATCGGCCTCCATCGCCCGCGCGAGCGACACCGGCACCGGGTTGACCAGCCCGCCGTCCACGAGCAGGCGCTCGCCGTGCGGCCGCGGCGTGAACAGCCCCGGCATGGCGATCGAGGCGCGCACCGCGTCGGCCACCGGCCCCTCGCGCAGCCAGACTTCGCGGCCGCTCGCGAGATCCGTGGCGACCGCCGCGAACGGGCGCTGGAGCTCCTCGATGCGCCCGCCAAGGAGGTCTCCGCGCAGGTGATCGAACAGCTTCTCGCCTTTGAGTATCCCGCCGCCGAACGTGAGATCGAAATAGCCCACCATCTTGCGCCAGGTGAGGCCCCGCACCCACTCGGCGAGCTCGGAGAGCCTGCCGTCGGCATAGACCGCACCGACCAGCGCGCCGATCGAGGTGCCGCATACCGAATCGGGCCGGATGCCGGCGTGCGACAGGGCCTCGAGCACGCCGATATGCGCCCAGCCGCGGGCGGAGCCCGAGCCGAGCGCGATGCCGATGCGCAGATGCCTCCGCTCCATCACGTTACAGAGCCCTTCTCATGCTGAAAACCCATTCGTAGTCGAATTCATCAGCGTTCATCGGCGTTCATCGGCGGTTTCGGGATATTTGCCTGCTGGTCCAGGAACGCGCCGAGCTGCGCCACCCACTCCGGCCGCGCGAACACGAAGCCTTCGTTGTGCCCGCCGCGCAGCTCGATGAACGCCTTCGGCCCCTGCGCCGCCTCGAACAGCCGCCTGCCGTGCGCGAACGGCACGATGTCGTCATCCCGGCTGTGCGCGACGAGGACCGGCGCCTTCACCGCTTTCACCGCGCTCAGGGTGTCGTAGGAAAAGCGGCTGATCAGCCGCACCGGCAGGAATGGATAGACCTGCGCGCCGAGGTCGGGCACCGAGGTGAAGCTTGAGGCAAGGACCAGCGCGCGGGGCGTCACGCGCGCAGCGAGCCAGGCGGCAATCGCCCCGCCCAGCGATTCTCCGAACAGCACGATGTCGCCCACCTTCACGCCGCGCTCGACAGTCAGCCAGCGCCACGCGGCTTCGGCGTCCCGGTA
Source organism: bacterium (assembly GCA_027310225.1). Taxonomy (GTDB): domain Bacteria; phylum Pseudomonadota; class Gammaproteobacteria; order Burkholderiales; family SG8-41; genus SG8-41. The sequence goes on from DAIDBG010000255.1 coordinate 16,306, forward strand.
AGTCCCCTCCTCGGACGGCGAGCCGCTGCTCGTCCCGTAGCCGCGGTAATCAACGATCAACGTGGTGTAGCGCAGGCGGTTGAACATCAGCAGGTAGTCGAGGCGTTGGGATATGTTGCCCGCGTTGCCGTGGAAGATCAGCACGGTCCCGCGGGCCTCCGCGGCCGGCACCCACCACGCCGAGAGCTTTTCGCCGTCCGCGGTGCTGATGGTCACCGCCTCGTATCCGAGCCCGTAGGCCTGCGGCGTCACCGCGATCCCGCGCCCGACCTGCGGAAAATAGACGAGCCGCTCCTGGAACAGATAGGCCAGAATGACCACCGCCCCGTACACGGCGGCGAGCGAGGCAACGAGGCTCCACACCATGCGCGGTTTCAAGCGGGCGGCCCCGGCGTCACTCCACGCGCGCCCCGGACTCCTTGACGACCTTCGCCCATTTCGCAAAATCGGCCCGGATCACCCTGCCGAAACGCTCCGGCGTCCCGCCGACGGCATCGGCCCCCTGGGCCGTGAGGCGGCTCCGGAAGCCGGGCCCTGCAAGGGCGGCGTTGAGAGCTTGGTTGACGCGCGCGACGATGCCCTTCGGCGTTCCTGCCGGCGCCACGACACCGAACCAGTTCACGACCTCGTAGCCGGCCACGGTCTCGGCGATCGCCGGCAGATCGGGGAAGGACGGCGA
>DAIDBG010000256.1 GCA_027310225.1 bacterium
CCACCGCCTCACGGCGGTGGGAGACCGGCCGGCTAGATGATCTTCAGATGAATTCCCCTGCTAACAAGGTCGTCGCTTTTGAAATATCGGCGTTCATCGGCGTCCATCGGCGGCTGAATTTTGGGTTTTTGAGACCACTTCCCGTCATTCGCCCTTGATGCCGGCGGCCTTGATCACCTTCGCCCACTTCGCGATCTCGTTCTTCATGAACGCGGTGTACTGCTCGGGCGTGTTGCCGATGGGGTCTGCGCCGAGCTCCTGCAGCCGCTCGCGCAGGTCCGGGGAGATCAACGCGCGCACGGTTTCGCTGTTGAGCCGGTCGATGATGGCGCGCGGCGTCTTCGCCGGGGCCGACAGGCCGTAGAACGTGGTGACTTCATAGCCGGGGACCCCGCTTTCAGCCACCGTGGGAATGTCGGGGGCCGCCGGCGTGCGCTTCCGGCCGGTGACCGCGATCGCGCGCAGCTTCCCGGTGCGAGCCTGCCGGATCACGGTGGGCACGTTGCCAAAATAGAGCGAGACCTCGCCGGAGAGCAGCGCAATGAGACCCGGCCCGCCGCCTTTGTACGGAACGTGGACCCACTTGACGCCGGTCATGAACTGGAACAACTCGGCGGAGAGATGGACCGTGGTACCGATCCCGGACGAGCCGTAATTGATTTCACCCGGGCGCTTCTTCGAGAACGCGATCAGCGCCTTCACTGACTGCACCGGGAGCGACGGGTGCACCACCAGCAGGTTCTGGGATTCCGCCACCAGCGTGATGAAGGCGAAATCGTTGACCGAGTCGAAATTGAGCTTGAGCAATGCCGGATTGGTGGCGTGGCCGGGAGCGTTCAGCATGATGGTGTAGCCGTCCGGTGGCGTGCGGACGAACATTTCCGAGGCGATGGCGGTATTGGCGCCCCCGCGGTTCTCGACCACCACCTGCTGGCCGAGGCCCTCGGAGAGCTTGGGCGCCAGCGCGCGCGCGACGATGTCGTTGGTGCCGCCCGGCGGGAAGCCGACGATGAAGCGGATCGGCTTCACGGGGTAGGGCGCCTGCGCCGCGACAGGCTGTACTGCGCCAAGCGATACTGCAGCGGTCAAGACCCACACGTGCAATTTCTGCCTCATCGCCTCCTCCTTTGCGGCACGACCGCCCGTTGCGGGTTCACAAAGCTTTCGCGTTTCTTCCGTTCTACGCTCTTCTGGTTCAGTCCGGTCCTCTCGGCGTCTCCGCAGTTCGTTATTGTTGTTCCTCCGCGTCCCCTGCGTCGATCCTCACCCCCGACCCCTCTCCACCCGTGGAGAGGGGAGGCTCGAGCTTTCCCTTCTCCACTCGGGAGAAGGGTAAGGGATGAGGGTCCGCGGTGAGAGGTTTCTCAGCCGCGCGGCCCGAACCCCTTCTCGTAATGCGGTCCCTTCATGGTGCCGTCCACCGCTTTTCCGATGATGCCCTGCGACAGGTCCTTGATCGCGATGAAGATGACGTCCTCGTCGTCGGGAGACGCTACCAGCGCGTGCGGCGCATTGGCGGGAATGTAGATGAGCGTGCCGGCGGGCGCGACGATCTTCTTCCCGTTGACCGAGCCCACCAGCGTGCCGCGCACGACGTAGTTGAACTGCTCGTTCTTGTGGGTGTGCAGGCGCGAGCCCGTACCGCGCTCCTTATGGATGTAGCCGACCAGCATGCGCTCGCCTTCGACCACGCCGCCATGCGAGGTCGAGTAGCCGGTGCCGGCCGGTACGTCCTTGAGCCGCGCCAGGGTGAACTGGTAGCGCCCGTTGCCGCCCCGGATCGCGCCTTCGGTTTTCGTTCGTCTTGCGCGACTATTGGCGGAGCTATGCTTGGCGGCGATCGTGCGCGCGATCCGGGTAGCCGCGCGTGACCGCGCGGCGGAGGGAGAAGATTTACGGGCGGATGTCGTCATTCGGGTCGCCATAGGGTTCACCTAGGTTTCTAGTGGTTTGGGATCTTCATTCCAGTTCAATATTGATCTGTAATTCGTGAAGCGAATTACAGATAGTCGATGATCTCCCAGTCCCCGGG
>DAIDBG010000259.1 GCA_027310225.1 bacterium
GGATCAAGCATTGGCGCGTCGCTCGCGCCTGGTTTGCCGGCATCGCCGGACCGGGTGCCACGAGCGATGAGACGAAGAAATTCGCCACGGAGATCCACCGGGAACTCGCCGACAGGGGGCTCACGAAGGAGAAGATCGCCACCATCGCGATCGACGGTTTGGGCCAGGAGGCCCTGAGGAAGGTGGGCCTCACGGTGGTCGAAGGCTGGCCGATGATGATGGAAATGCGCATGATCAAGACCCGGGACGAGCTGACCTGTTTCCGGATGGTGGCTTCGATGTGCGGCGCGGCGTACCAGCGGCTTCACGAACAGTTGCGCCCGGGGATAACCGATATTGATGCCAACCGCATCGCGATCAACGCACTCTATGACCTCGGTGCGGACGCGGTCTGGGTCGCTACGCGCAGCGGCCCCATGTCCTTCGAGCGCGCGTTCTACTCGACCGGCCGGATCATCGAGCACGGCGAGCTGCTCTACGTCAACATGTGCCGGACCCAGTTCCTGGGTTACTCCGCCTGCATCTACCGGACTTTCGTCGTGGGCCGGCAGCCGAGCGACAAGGAGGTCGGCTGGTATAACCGGCTGCGCGACCGGCTGGACGCCGTGATCGACGCGATCCGGCCCGGCAACACGACTGCCGATGCCGCCAAGCATTTCCCGCCGGCCAAGACCTGGGGATACAAGGACGAGGCCGAGGTCTTCACGGTGGAGTTTGCGCACGGCATCGGCCTGCACGAGCTCTACGATCCGCCTATCGTCAGCCGCCACTGCTCGTTCGACCACCCCCAGGTGTTCGAGCCGGGGATGGTGATCGCTGTCGAGAGCATGGATGGCGAGCACCGGGTCGGCGGCGTGCGGCTGGAAAACATGCTGGTCGTGACCGAAAAGGGGGTCGAGATGTTGGACTCGTTCCCCAGGGACAAGATCCTGGTAGCGGGCACTTGCTGACGGAGAGATCCTCGCATGGTGCAGGTGGAAGCCGGTCATCGGCTTGGTGAGCGGCAGCCGCGTTTGTCTATTTCCGCGCTGAAAAGCCGACTTTTTCAGGCAAGAGCATGTGCTGCCTGACCTGAAGATCTCCGCAGCGCCACTGGCATACGAGGAGGACTACATGTGACAACGGGCGCGAAAGTGTTGGCGGGCTTCATTTTGTGCATGACCGGGCTAGGGACCTCCTGGGTGCCGGCGGCCTTCGCGCAGGCAAATTACCCCGTTCGGCCGATCCGCATCCTCATCCCGTTCCCGGCCGCGGGCGCCGCTGACACCATAGGACGCACGATAGGCGAGCAGCTTTCCGCGCAAATGGGCCAGCCGGTTGTAATAGACAACCGGCCGGGCGCTGCCGGGCGGCTGGCCACGGGTATGCTCGCGCGGGCTGAGCACGACGGCTATACGCTGCTCGTGGGAACGCCCGGCGCGATTACGATCGCCCCTTCGCTGTACGACAACCTGCCCTACAATGTGGAGCGGGACATTCTGCCTGTCACGTTCGTGGCCGAGGCCCTGAATGTCATGGTGGTCAGTACAGCAATCGGCGTGAAAAACACCAGGGAATTCATCGACTGGGCCAGGGGGAAGGCGGGCGCTGTGCGGTTCGGCAGCTCGGGCATCGGTCAGACGGACCATCTAGCGGGCGAGCTCTTCCAGCGACTGACCGGTGTGCGCATGACGCATGTGCCCTATAAGGGCGGTGGCCCCGCTTTGATTGATCTTGTGTCAGGCGAACTTCAGGTTATGTTCCCTACCTATGTCGTTGCGGTGCCGCACATCAATTCTGGCAGGCTGCGCGTGCTCGGGGTAACTACGCTGCAGCGCCAGGCCCTTTTGCCCGGCTTGCCGGCAATATCGGAAACAGTACCGGGATTCGGTTTCCGCAACTGGGATGGGATATTTGCACCGGCGAAGACGCCGCCGCACATTGTCGACCGCCTGTTCGTTGAAATCAAGAAAGCACTGCAAAACCCAGAGCTCAGGAAACGCCAGCAAGCTGCAGGCCTAGACCCTGTGAGCAGCGCCTCGCGTGCGGAGTTCGAGAAATTCATCCGCGAAGACGCGGCATTTTGGGCAAAGATCATCAAAGACGCCAATATCAAGGCGGAATGAAGACCTGCTGGATCGGTATCTGAAAGTTTCGGTTTTTTGTCGAATTGTGGTTCTATTTCCTGATTCGAGGGCGACGGCATGAGCATGCGTGGCGAACGCAGTCGCGACAACCAGCAGTGGATGCTGGACTGGCTGGTGAAGACCACGGGCAGAGTACAAAACTTCGCGCACGACAATCGTATCGTCCCGCCGGAGGTGAAATCCTATCGCATGATTCCGCGGGTCATGGGCAAGCACGGACGCAGCCTCGAAGAGATGGCGCGGTCGGCGGAGCAAGCGGGCCATTGCGAGACGGCGCGCGAGCTGTACTGGCGAGCGACCGAGCATTACATCGAGGCGCAGCACGCAATCTTTCAGGATGACAACCGGGAAAAGATCTATTTGCACGGAAAGGTTCTGGAGTGCTTCGAGCGCGCGGCCCGCTACGCCGGTAACCGGGTGGAGCGAGTTGAAATCCCGTTCGACGGAAATTACATCCAGGGAATGCTGCACTTGGCACCCGGCCCGGCCAAGGCGCCCACGGTGCTGTTCTGTCCGGGCATGGACATGACGAAGGAATCGTACCTTGCTCCGTTCCAGCATCCGTACGTGGCGCGCGGCTTCAACTGCCTGCACATCGATGGACCGGGACAGGGCACGAGCAACATCCGGAAGATCCGCGTGACCGTCGACAATTACGAGCGGGCGGGAGCGGCCGCCATTGATTATCTCTGCGGCCGTCCCGAGGTCGATGCAGAAAGAATTGCCGTCTCGGGCTTCTCGATGGGCTCGTACTGGGGCATGCGCATTGCCGCCACCGACCAACGGGTCAGGGCCGTCGCCACAGCGGCGGCCTGCTACGGCCCGAAGCGGCCCATCTTCAACGAGGCATCGCCGCGTTTCAAGCAGATCTTCATGTACATGAGCGGCCTCCATGATGAGGACGCGTTCAACGCCATGGCAGACCAGATGACGCTGGATGCGCTCGCCCCCCGCATAAAGTGTCCCGTGCTGATGGTGACCGGCGAGTACGATCCGCTTGCGCACCTGGAGGATGTTGTCGCAGTTTACGAAAAAGTGGGTGGACCGAAGGAGTTGTGGGTGGTGGAGAACAACTTCCACAGCCCGCGCCATATCGAGAACTTCGGCGGCCTCGACTTTTTTGGCTACCTCGCCGACTGGCTGCGTGACGCGGTGGCGGGGCGGAAGCCGCCCGATCTGAAGCGGGAGGTATTCGTGCGGGAGAAGGAAGGGCTCGGCGCGTATAGCGGATCAGCGCCAGGAATCTTCCTGCCCGAGCGCCTCGGCATTCGGAACGACGCGCTTACTCCCGCCCAGCTTGGCCCGGCACGAGCGGGCAAAACCCGAGAATAGACCACCACGTATTAGTACGCGGAGGTGTGCAGATGGAAAAGTTGAGACCGCTGGCATTACTCGCGTTATGCGTGATGGTTTTGGGGCTCGCTTGGATGCAACAGGCCCGTGCGCAGCAGAAATATCCGGTGCGCCCAATCCGCATACTGATTCCGTTTCCTGCCGCCGGCGCCGCGGACACCATAGGCCGCTCGATCGGCGACCGGCTCGTCGCCCAGATGGGACAGCCGGTGGTCGTGGACAACCGGCCGGGCGCCGCCGGACGGCTAGCAACGGAGATGCTGGCCCGCGCCGAGCCGGACGGCTATACGCTACTGGTGGGCGGCGTAGGGCCGCTTTCGATCAGCCCGGTGCTCTACAAGAAGTTGCCATACGATCCGGAGCGGGACTTCGTTCCGATCACGCGCGTGGCCGAGCTCATCAATGTCATGGTGATCAATCCCTCGATCAGCCGCGTGCAGAACGTCCGCCAATTCATCGAATGGGCCAGGAAGCGTCCTGAAAGCGTGCGTTTCGGCAGTTCCGGCATCGGTCAGTTCGACCATCTCGTCGGGGAGTTCTTCCGGGTCCAAATTGGCCTGCGCATGACGCATGTGCCGTACAAGGGCGGCGGACCGGCGCTGGTCGATATGGTGTCGGGCGATATTCAGCTGATGTTCGCCACTTATGTCACTGCTGTGCCGTACATCATGGGCAACAGGCTGCGTGCTCTCGCGGTGAGCACGCCGCAACGTCAGGCATTGTTCCCCGATTTGCCCGCTGTCAGCGATGCCATCCCGGGATTCGGCGCCAGCAACTGGAACGGCATATTTGCTCCGGCTAGGACGCCCCCGCAGATTGCGGACCGGCTGTTCGTCGAGATCAACAAGGCGATGCTCGCGCCCGAAGTGAAAAAACGCCAGAACGCCGTGGGTATCGTGCCCGACGGCAGCGCCTCGCGCGCAGAGTTCGTGGAATTCATCCGCGAGGATACGGTGCGATGGGCAAAGATCATTAAGGACGCCGACATCAAGATCCAGTGACACGTATCGGCACAGACCATTCACGCCTGAGCCCGTGCTAGTACATTGCGCAGGTCTGCCGTATTTCCACTGATTGCGTCGTGATAACATCAACTGCGGCTCTTCCAGTCAACGACAGCGGAATTCAACCATGCCAACCCAGTTATTGCGGCGCATCGTGATACTGATGCTGGCGGCGATGCCGGGGAGCATCGCCTGGTCTCAGACCTATCCGACAAAGCCGATCCGGTTCGTCGTGCCGTGGCCCGCGGGCGGCGTCGCCGACATCACCACGCGCCTGTTCGGCCGCAAGCTCACCGAGCTCATGGGCCAGCAGTTCGTCGTGGAAAACCGCGCCGGCGCGACCGGCATCATCGGCTCCGAGTTCGTCGCACGCGCGGCGCCCGACGGGTATACGTTGCTGATGGGCACCACCACTACGCACGCGACCAATCCCGTCATGTTTAAGAAACTGCCCTACGATGCGCTCAAGGATTTCGCGCCGATCTCGCTGGTCGCCGACGCCCCATTCGTTCTGCTTGTGCATCCGTCGCTGCCTGTAACGACCGTGAAGGAGCTGATCGCATTCGCCAATGCGCGCCCCGGCCAGCTCACGTTCGGCTCATCCGGCACGGGCAGCTCGTCGCACCTCGGCTTCGAACTGTTCAACTCGATGGCCGGCATCAAGGCCGTGCACGTCCCGTACAAGGGGCTCGCGCCGGCGACGGTCGACCTTCTGGCGGGAAACATCACGATGTCGTGGGAATCCACCGCGGCAGCGACACCGTACATCAAGAGCAAGCGGCTACGCGCGTTGGGCATCGGCTCAGCCAGGCGCTCCGCGCTGATGCCGGACGTTCAGACGATTTCCGAATCGCTGCCGGGCTTCGAGCTGGGCTCGTGGTCCGCAATGTTCGCGCCGGCCGGGACCTCGCCCGAGATCGTGCGCCGCCTGCAGCGCGAAGTCGCCGCGGCCATCAAAGATCCCCCCATGCGCGAGCAGCTCGCGGCACTCGGGGCCGAAGGTGTCGGCAACAGCCCGGAGGAGCTGGCGGCCGTGCTCAGAAGCGACATCGTGAAGTGGACCAGGATCGCGCGCCAGGCCAATCTGCAACCGGAGTAGCGGTCGCCGCCCGCCAACGGCCGAGCGGGGTGGCAACGTCAGGGCGTCCGGTATGCTCACGGTGCGGCGGCTTGAAAGACACAGACCATGTCGGTGCGGGAACTCGAAGGGAAAGTCGCGATAGTTACGGGCGCCACGCGCAAGCGCGGGCTCGGACGGGCGATTGCACTGTGCCTCGCGCGCGCCGGAGCCGATGTCGTCGTTACTGGCAGTGGCCTCGCGCCGGCAGCGGAAGTTCCGCGCGACGAGCGCGACAGCAACTGGCGCGGCACAGAAGACGTGGCGGAAGAAGCCAAGACGTTCGGCGTACGGGCGCTGGCGATGGTGGTCGATGTGACCGCATCGGCGGTAGTACAGCGGCTGGTCGACGAAACCGCGGCAAAGCTGGGCCGTATCGATATCCTGGTAAACAACGCCACGTTCGCCCGGGGTAACGACCGCGTTCCGTTACAGGAGCTCGACGATGACTTGTGGCGCCGAATCGTGGATGTCAATCTCACGGGCACCATGTTGTGCTGCAAGTATGTCTCGCGCTACATGATCCGGCAGGGCACGGGCGGCAGCATTGTCAGCATTTCTTCGGCGGCCGCGGTCAAGGCGCCGCCGACGGTCGCCGCCTACGCTGCATCGAAAGCCGGAATGCATGCCCTGAACGCGGTGCTCGCGGCCGAGCTCGGTCCCCATGGCATCACGGCGAACGTGATCGCGCCAGGCGTTCTCGACACCGCGCGGGTCGACGTGCTCCGGGAAACCGGGCGGTGGGAGGCGCGGCTCGCGGTCGTTCCCATGGGGCGCCCGGGGACGCCGGAAGAAGTGGCCGAGCTCGTCCGCTACCTGTGCGGGCCGCACGCGCGCTGGATCAGCGGAGAAGTGTTTCTCGTGACAGGCGGCGAAGTGCGGCGTGCCGCAGACTAGAACCGGTCTCGAAAACTCGCCGAAGGCCGGAATCATCGACCACGGAATCACACGGAAAGCGACTTCAACCAGAGCTCAACGATGACGCGCGACAAGCCGCCACCGCGGCGCGAAATCCGCTTCATGGACACGACGCTGCGCGACGGCCATCAATGTCTGTGGGCCACGCGCATGACGACCGCGATGATGCTGCCGATCGCGGAGAAGTTGGACCGCGCCGGCTTCGAGGTCATCGATCTCATGAGCGGAGTGCATTTCGACGTCGCCATCCGCCACCTCAAGGAAAATCCCTGGGAACGCATCCGGCTGATGCGCGAGCGGGTCGCCCGCACGCCGCTCCAGGCCAATCTGCGCAGCAAGAGCGTGCTTTCGTTCGACGTCCTGCCGGACGACATCAACGCGCTCTGGATCGAGCGGCTGATTGCCAGCGGCATCCGCAGCGTCCGCGCGTTCGACGCGCTCAATGACATGGATAACATCGTGGACAGCCTGCGCCTCGCGAAGAAGCTCGGCGCGCGGTCGGTGGGAGCGGTGGTGTTCAGCGAAAGCCCGGTGCATACCGACGCCATGTACGTGGCCAAGGCAAGGGAGCTCATCGCGCGCGCGGGCGTCGATGCCATCATGCTCAAGGACGCGAGCGGGCTGTTCACGCTGGACCGCGTGCGCACGCTGGTGCCGGCGCTCAAGGCAGTCTGCGGCACGATTCCGCTGGAGTTTCACAGTCATGCGCTGACCGGGCTCGCGCCGCTGCTGTACCTGGAGGCCGCCCGACTTGGCGCCGACCAGCTACACACGTGCATCGCGCCCCTTGCCAACGGCGCGGCACAGCCCGCGGTACAGACCATTGCACGCAACCTGCGCGCACAAGGCTACGGGGTCAGCCTCGACGACGCGCTGATCAGCGATATCAGCACGCACTTCCACGCGGTGGCGCAGCAGGAAGGCCTGCCCGTCGGCGCGCCGGCCGAATACGACGCGTTCCACTATCAGCACCAGATTCCGGGCGGCATGCTCTCCAACATGCGCGCGCAGCTCGAGCAGGCCGGGCTGGGGCACAAGCTGCAGGAGGTCCTGTCCGAATGCGCGCGCGTCCGGGCGGAACTCGGTTGGCCGGCGATGGTAACGCCGTTCTCGCAGTTGGTCGGGACCCAAGCAGTGCTGAACGTCGTGCGAGGCGAGCGCTATCGCACCGTGCCCGACGAGGTCAAGAAATATGCGCTGGGCTACTACGGCAGGCTCCTCGCGCCGGTCGATCCCGATGTGCTCGATCGCATAATCAGCGGCGGGTCGGCCAGGATCGCGCGCACTCCCGTGCGCCCGGAGCCGGCTGTTGCCGCGCTGCGCCGCGCTTACCCGCACACCAGCGACGATGAGCGCCTGCTGCGCTACATGTATGCGGGTTCACAGGTGGACGACATGCTGGCCGCGGGGCCGACGCGCGCTGAATACGCATTCGAGAAACCGATCGTTCGCCTGATACGCGAGCTGACGCAGCGGCGCAGGTACCGCCACATCCACATCAGGCAGCGCGATCTGCTGGTCAATATCAATCTGTCCCGTTGAATGGGCATGCGCCCACATTCGATGACAAGCGCCACATGAGCCTGACGCACGAGGATGTTCAAAAGATCCTGGCGATCCTGGACGGGTCGGATTGCGAGGAAGTGAGCCTCGAATTCGGCGATTTCAGGCTTCACTTGCGCAGACACGGCAATTCCTGGGTCGAGCAGGACGAAGGGCGCGCTCAAAACAGGGGCGATGCGCAGTCCCGTGCCGGAATCGAGGAAACCGGCCGATCGGCTCCGCCTGCCGCTCAGGAAGCACCCCACGCGGAGGCGCTGCCCGAAGATGTCATCGCGGTGACGGCGCCGATGCTCGGCACCTTTTACCGGGCGGCGTCCCCGGGTGAAAGCCCGTTCGTCCAGCCGGGCGACGAAGTCGGGCCCGATGACACGGTGTGCCTCGTGGAGGTGATGAAACTGTTCAATTCGGTGAAAGCGGGAGTGGCTGGAACCGTAGAAAAAATCCTAGTTGAGAACGGAGCGTTGGTGGAGTACGGCCAACCCTTGATTCTCATCCGGAAGGGACAAGCCCCGACAGGGCAGCAATGCCACTAGAAACGAGACGCCCCATCACGCGGCTGTTCATCGCCAACCGGGGCGAGATAGCGGTTCGTATCGTCAAAGCCTGCCGGAAGCTTGGCATCGAGGCCGTCGTTGGGGTATCCGAAGCGGACCGCGACACGCTTGCCGCCCGATTGGCGGACCGCGCCATCTGCATCGGGCCCGCGCCGGCTGCCCGAAGCTACCTCAAGATGGAGGCCATGGTTGCGGCCGCGCTGGGCACCGGGTGTCAGGCCGTTCACCCCGGCTATGGATTCCTCGCCGAAAACGCAAAATTCCAGAGTCTCTGCGCTGACCAGGGTTTGATATTTGTCGGGCCGCCCGCGAGCGCCATATCCGCGATGGGCGACAAACTGACGGCGCGACAGACCGCCGAGAAGTTGAACATACCGGTCGTGCCGGGGACCGGCCAGGTGGATGGTCCCGACAAGGTGCGCCGGTTCGCGGGAGAGATACATTATCCATTTCTCCTCAAGGCCAGCGCCGGCGGCGGTGGGCGCGGCATGCGGATCGTCCGGTCCCCAGATGAAATCGACGGCGCGTTTGCCAGCGCCAGCGCAGAAACGCGTGCGGCGTTCAACGACCCCATGCTCTACATGGAGTGCTATATCGAGCGGGCGCGGCATGTTGAAGTGCAGATCCTCGGCGATGAGCACGGCCATGTCGTTCATCTCGGTGAAAGAGACTGCTCAGTGCAGCGCCGGCACCAGAAACTCATTGAAGAGTCGCCTTCTCCGGTGGTTGATCCGCTGCTGCGCGCACGAATGGTGGATTCAGCGCTGCGCCTGGCGAGAGCAGTAAAATATGTGAACGCGGGAACCGTGGAGTTCATACTTGATCTGGACTCGATGCGGTTCTATTTTCTCGAAATGAATACCCGCATCCAGGTGGAGCACCCGGTTACCGAGATGATCACGGGCGTCGACCTGGTGGCCGAGCAGATCCGGGTTGCGGGTGGAGAGCCTCTTTCGGTCTCGCAGGATGAAGTGCGCCTGGACGGGCACGCCATCGAGTGTCGCATCAACGCCGAATGCCCAGAACACGGCTTCATGCCTTCGCCGGGAAGGATCCTTAAGTGGGAGCCGCCATCGGGAGCCGGAATTCGCGTGGACAGCCATTGCTATCCCGGTTACGTCGTTCCGCCGTTCTACGACTCGATGCTCGCGAAGGTCATTGCGCACGGGCAGGACCGGGGGGCGTCGATCTCCCGGATGGCGAAGGCGCTCGACAGTTTCAAGGCCGAGGGCGTGCATTCCACGCTGCCGTTCCATCGCGTGATCCTCGCGCATCCGGATTTCAGGAACGGTCGCGTCACCACGCAATGGATAGAGGAAGACTTTTGCCGGGACGCCTACCGCGCCGGGCTGCCGTTATCGGAGGGACAACGTGCCATTTGAAGATCTCCTGAAAGAGCTGGAAGCGCGCAAGCAGAAAGCGCTGGCCATGGGCGGGCCGGAGAAGCTCGCGCAGCGCAAGGCGCAGGGCGTGCTCAACGCACGCGAGCGCGTCGATCGGCTATTCGACCTCGGGTCATTCATCGAGTCCGGGCGGTTTGCGGTTTCGATCCGGGACGAGGACCGGGAGACGACGCCCGCTGACGGGAAGATTGCCGGGTTCGGCCGCATCGACGGGCGCGAGGCCGCGGTGATCTCGAACGACTTCACGGTCAAGGGCGCGTCCAGCGCCACGATCAACATCAAGAAGTTGAAGCACATGAAGGCCGTCGCAAGGAAGCGCGGCATCCCTATCGTATTTCTCGGAGAATCCACGGGCGCGCGCATGCCCGACATCATGGGCGCCCAGTCCATAGGCTCCAAGGATGATCCCGTGGAGTACCAACGAACGCGAGAGTCTCCGTGGGCCGCGGGTGTGCTCGGTTACTGCTTCGGCTCCTCGGCGTGGTATGCGTCGATGTCGGATTTCTGCGTGATGCGCAAGGGATCGATCATGGCGGTCTCCAGCCCGCGGCTCATCTCCATGGCGATCGGAAAGACCGTCGACGCCGAAGAGCTGGGGGGCTGGCGCGTGCATTCCGAGGTCAGCGGGCTGGTCGATCAAGTCGTCGACACCGATGAACAGGCTATCGACGTGATTAAGCAGTTCCTCTCGTACCTGCCGAGTCATAACATGGAAGCCCCGCCCGAGCGCCCAGTACCAGAAGGTTCCGGTGCCGAGATGGAAAAGATTCTCACGCTGCTCCCTGAATCATCGAACCAGGTCTACGATGTGCGGAAGGTGATCCGTTGCATCGTCGACCGCGATTCGATGTTCGAGATGAAATCGCGTTACGGGAAAGCGATCGTCACAACTTTGGCGCGCCTTGACGGCAAGTCGGTCGGCATCATCGCGAACAACCCGCTGCACCGCGGGGGCGCGATCGGCGCGGACGAGTGCCAGAAGGTGCAACCCTTTTTTGTGCTGTGCGATTCGTTCAACATTCCCATCGTGCTGCTGGTCGACCAGCCCGGTTTTCTCATCGGCATGGAGGGCGAACAGAAAGGCGTGACCGGCAAGGTGATGAACTGGTTGAATGCCATGACGCTGGTCACGGTGCCGAAGATTTCGGTGGTCATGCGCAAGAGCTACGGACTAGCGGTGTCGAATATGGGCGGTGGCGGGAACGCCGATGAGGTGGCGTGTTCGGTGACCGCCGAAGTAAGTTTCATGAAACCCGAGTTCGGCGCGCGTGTCGTCTACGGGGTCAGCCCCGATGATCCGGAAAAATATCGCGAGGCCGTTGAGAAGATGAGCAAAGGAAATTCCGCATACGACATGGCAGCCATCTATACTGCGCACGACGTCATCGATCCGCGCGACACGCGCAATTTGCTTATTCGCATGCTCGAAGTGCACCGTCTGCGCATCACGAAGGGCGTGGGGCAGCACCTGATGCGCACCTGGCCGACGAGCTACTAGAAGTGCAAGGATGAAGGCGGAAGGATGAAGGATGACCCCTCACGCTTTGCGCGAGACCCAAGCAGGTCCCGGCCTTTCGTTACCTGCGGCCGGTGGTCCGTCGGGCAAACACTCCGACCGGACGCTAGTGAAAGGTCGGGACTCGAATGGGCTTCACGCGAATGCGTGGGGTCATCCTTCATCCC
>DAIDBG010000269.1 GCA_027310225.1 bacterium
CGCTTGCCCAGCTCGCGCCGGGCCCTCTGGCCGCCCAGCTCGCGATCTATCTCGGCTACGTGCACTACCGGGTGACCGGCGCGACGCTGGTCGGCATCGCCTTCGTGCTGCCGTCGTTTCTCATGGTCGTCGGGCTCGGCATGGCCTACGTCGCCTACGGCGGACTCACCTGGATGCAGGCGGTCTTCTACGGCGTGGGCGCCGCGGTGATCGGGATCATCGCGGTGAGCGCCTACCGGCTCACGACGAGAAGCGTCGGCAAGGACCCGCTGCTTTGGGCGATCTATTTCGTCGCCGCGGCCGTCACCGTGGTCACGGAATCGGAGATTGCATGGCTCTTCATCATTGCCGGCGTGCTGGTATGGCTCGTCAGGGCTCCGCCGCGCCACTGGTTCGGCAGAGGCGGAGCACCACTCCTGTTTGCCGCCCAGGGCCAGATCCAGGACGCCGGCTTCATCGCGGCTACCCTGGATTGGCCGACCTTGTGGCGCATCGCGCTGTTCTTCACCGAAGCGGGCGCCTTCGTCTTCGGCAGCGGGCTCGCGATCGTTCCCTTTCTCTACGGCGGCGTGGTGCACGAGTACCAGTGGCTGAACGAGCGCCAGTTCGTGGACGCGGTGGCGGTAGCGATGATCACGCCGGGACCGGTCGTCATCACCGTCGGATTCATCGGCTACCTCGTGTCGGGACTTCCCGGCGCGGTCGTGGCGGCGCTGGCGACGTTCCTGCCGTGCTATCTGTTCACGGTCATTCCCGCGCCTTACTTCAAGAAGTACGGCAAGCGTCCCGGCATCGTCGCGTTCGTGGACGGCGTGACCGCCGCGGCCATCGGCACCATCGCCGGTGCGGTCATCGTGCTCGGCAAGCGGTCGGTGACGGACATTCCGACCCTGATGCTCGCGGCCGTGACCATCGTAGCGCTGTGGAAGTTCAGAAAGCTGCCGGAACCGGTCATCGTCGCGATCGCGGCGGTGGTCGGTCTTCTGGTCTATCAGTCATCGAAACCGTGACTCAATCAAGGTGGCGGGCCACCGCGGCCGCCCGGGAGAGAACATCATGAACGCATCCATTTCGTTCCAGGAACTTCGAACCGCGATCGCGGGCAGCGAACCGCCGCTGGTCGTGGATGTCCGCAAGTCGCCGGCATTCCGGACGGCGGCGGACAT
This sequence comes from bacterium, assembly GCA_027310225.1. Classification (GTDB taxonomy): domain Bacteria; phylum Pseudomonadota; class Gammaproteobacteria; order Burkholderiales; family SG8-41; genus SG8-41. The sequence continues at coordinate 1,167 of DAIDBG010000269.1, forward strand.
GGCCGCCGGCGCCCTGCGCCGCGATCCCGGCGCCGTGTCATCGTGGGCGAGAGAGCTGCCGCGCGCGAGCAGCGTCGTGGTTTACTGCGTGCACGGGCACGACGTCAGCCAGGGTGTGGCCGAGGCGCTGCGGGAACTCGGGATCTCCGCGCGCTACCTGGAAGGCGGGCTCGAAGAGGGCTGGAAGGAGGCGGGCGGTGCGCTCGCGAGCAAGCCGAAGGATGGCCCGACACGCTGGGTCACGCGTGAGCGCCCGAAGATAGACCGCATCGCCTGCCCGTGGCTGATCGCGCGCTTCGTCGATCCGGAAGCGGAATTCCTCTACGTGCCTGCGAAGGCCGTGCTCGACGTGGCGAAGGAAAGGGAGGCGACTCCCTACGACGTTCCGGACGTGCACTTCTCGCATGACGGCGAGCGGTGCAGCTTCGACGCCTTCCTGAAAACCTACCGCCTTGCTGGTGACCCGGCGCTCGCCCAGCTTGCGGTCATCGTGCGCGGCGCCGACACTGCGCGGCTTGAATTCGCCCCCCAGGCAGCCGGGCTGGCCGCGATCTCATTGGGCTTATCGCGCGTGTTCAAGGACGATTACGAGATGTTGAGGCACGGCATGGTGATCTACGACGCCCTCTACGCGTGGTGCAAGGAAGGCCAGGACGAGGTCCACACCTGGAACCCCGCGGCATACCGCTGAAAAACCGGGAGGCTTGGCTCTTGAACATGCTTACGCGCCTCGCTCCGCAATTGATTTGACGAGATCAAGAACCCGACGCGCAGTCTTTGCCATCGCAACGTCAACCAGCTTTCCATCCACCGTAGTGCTGCCAACCCCGCGGGCGACCGCTTCATCAAATGCCTGTATTACACGGGTAGCGTAATCAATCTCGCGCGCTGACGGAGTATAGATCTGGTTGGCAGCTTCGACCTGAGAGGGATGGATGACGGTTCGCCCGCGGAACCCCAGCCTCTTTGACAGTGCTGTATCACGCTTGAATCCCTCGAGATCCTTGACGTTGGAGTACACGCCATCCAGCGGACACGCGATGTCCGCGGCCCGTGCCGCCACGAACGTGAATTGCCGTACGAACATCATCTCGGGTCCCTCGCTCGACCATGTCGTTCCGAGGGAAACATTCATGTCACCGTCCTCTCCGCCTGCATAAATCATGGACTCGATACGTTTTGCGCTCGCGAGGATCTCACGGGAAGATAAGACAGCCGAGGCGCTCTCGATCATGACGATGATGGGTGTGGTTCCCGGCTGTAGTCCCTTTCCAGCCTCCACGCTGGTCAGCATGCGATCAACGGCAGCAACATCACCCGGGCTGTCCTGCTTCGGGCAGACGAATCCTGCGAGTCCGGGCGCGCCGACAAATTCGGCGAGATCTTCATGCAGGAACCCGCTTGGCAGAGAGTTCACGCGAACCCAGCTCTTGTCCGCGGGCAACTTCGCGATGTACTCCCGGGCCGTTGCCCGCGCATTCTCTTTCTCGGCGGACGGAACAGTGTCTTCGAGGTCGAAAATAAAGCCATCCGCAGGCAGAGAGTCGAGCTTGTCCAGCATCCTGCGCTGATTGGCCGGCACGAACAGCAAGCTTCGCCATATACGCACGGAGTGTTCTCCCTATTGCCTGCTTGCGGAATCCGCCAACATGATGGTGCCTGCCTTGGACAGATTATCAATTTGGACATTGCTGTATCCCAGATCCCGCAGAATTTCTTCCGAGTGCTCGCCCAGCAGGGGCGGCGGTCTTCGGACGCTGGGTCCGTCCCTGTCGAACAAGACCGGATTGCGAACGGCGCGCGTGGCTCCCCCCCGCGGATGCTGGATGTTGACAGTGACGTTCCTCTCCCGGATGTGGGGGTCGTCAAAAACTTCCTGATAATTATTGACGCGTGAACATGGAACTCCTGCTTCCACAAGCAGGGCCTCGAGACTATCGGCACTTCTGCCACGTATGGCCGGCGAAACAACGCCGAGCAGGTCCAGTTCGTTCTGCTTCCTGAGAACATAGGTGGCGAAGCGCACATCCTTGATGTAGCTTTCCAGGCCCAGCACCGTCATGAACCGCCTGAATAATTCATCGTTCGGTGTTCCGATCGCCAGGTAATGGCCATCGTGCGTTTCGAATAGCTGATAGGGCGCGTTCAGGCGATGTTGGTGTCCAAGTCGTTCAGGAACCACGCCGGTTGCCAGATACCCCGCGGCTTCCCATGCGGCAGCCGCAATCGAACACTCCACGAGCGAGACATCCGCTGTCTGGCCCGTCTTGTCCCGAAGAGCGCCAATGAGCCCGGTGAGCGCCGCGTACGTCGCAAAAAGAGCCCCGAAAATATCCGCCGTCTGTATCCCGGGACGCATGGGCGTTTCCCCGGGCGAGCCAGTGACCGACAAGGCGCCGGAAAAAGCTTCGATGATCAAATTGACGCCTGCCCGCCGCCGATACGGGCCGGTCTGACCAAAGCCCGAGGCGGATATGTACACGACCTTCGGATTTGCCGCGCGCACCTGCTCGGGCCCCAGACCCACTGCTTCCAGCGCACCGGGCCGATTGTTTTCGATGAACACATCGCTTTTTCTCACGAGAGACAAGACGATGTCCTGTGCTTCACGCTGTTTCAGATCGAGAACCAGGCTGCGCTTGTTGCGGTTCAATGCGGCGAAGCTTGCGCTTTCTCCATTTACCAGAGGCGGCATTGCGCGGGTCTGATCGCCTTTCGTCGGGCGCTCGATCTTGATCACGTCCGCTCCCATGTCGCCAAGGAGCATTCCGCAGAATGGGCCGGCAATGAAGTTGCCGAGTTCCAGCACCCTGATGCCTTCAAGTGGCTGAGACATCGTTATTCGGGGGTGAGCCCGATCTTGGCGGCAAGACGTTTGTTCGCTTCGATTTCGTCGGCGATCGTCTTCCTGAACTCGGCGGAGGTGGAGCTCACAGGGACGAAACCCTGCTCCGCGAAGCCGCGCTTCACTTCCGGATCTTCCAAAGCCTTTGCTACTTCATTTCGAATGCGGGTCACGTAGGATTCGGGCGTGCCGGCCGGAAACCAGATGCCGTACCAAGGCACAAAAACATACCCTTTGACGCCCGCTTCATCAATCGTCGGCACGTCAGGAAGGTCGCTCCACCGATTGAGCGCGGTAATGCCCAGCGCTTTGAGCTTTCCCGCCTTGACGTACGGCAGCAGCACCGTCGGCGGGCCAAAGACAGTGTCGATTCTCCCTCCAAGAAGATCGGTGATGGCCTGCCCCACGCCTTTGTAAGGCACATGAGTAAGTCGCGTGCCGGCCTTGTCATTGAAGATCTCGGCCGCGAAATGCATGACGTTACCGACGCCGCCCGACCCGTACGTCAATACGCCGGGCTTCGCTTTTGCGAGGGCAATGAATTCCTGCAGCGACCGTACGGGAACACTCGGATGCGAAACCAGGAGAAAGCCGACGCTATTGACGATCAGCGTAATGGGGGCGAAATCCTTGACCCGGGTCGTAAGGCAGGCTCTTTTTGATCACCGGCAGGCTGGCGTGGCTCGACGAGGTGAGCAGCATGGTGTAGCCATCCGCGGGTGACTTTGCCGCTACGTCGGTGCCGAGAGCGCCTCCTGCCCCGGGCTTGTTCTCGATGACCAGCTGTTGACCGAGAGCGGGCGCCATCTTGCGGCCCAACGCCCGGGCGATATAGTCCATCGGGCCGCCGGCGGCATAAGGCACGATCACGCGGATGGGCTTCGATGGGTAATCCCGTTGAACCGGTTTTTGGGCAGCGGCGGAGACTGGCGATAACGCGAGCAGCACTGCTAGCCAAAGCGTTGTCTTGCGCAGAGACATATTTTCCTCCCGGCGGTACTCGATTGGCGAAGGATCGGAACCGCCATCGACTTCCAGGCCACGCCCGCGGCGGTTCGGGGTGACCACCGAAACGGTCACGCATCTCGATTCTTGTGAGGGCAGTTTTGCCTGGTGCAATCCGCGTAGATGTGCAGCGAATGGTCGTGAATCCTGAAACCGCGGCTCTTGGCGACCTTCTCCTGGCGTTTCTCGATCTCCGGATCGTAGAACTCCTCGACGTGGCCGCACTGCATGCACACCAGGTGGTCGTGGTGCCCGCCCTGGTTCAGCTCGAACACGGCCTTGTCGCTCTCGAAGTGGTGGCGGATCAGCAGACCCGCCTGCTCGAACTGGGTGAGCACGCGGTAAACCGTCGCCAGACCGGTGTCGGTGCCCTCCCTGGAGAGCATCTTGTAAACGTCCTCCGCGGAAAGGTGCCGCACCGGGCTTTTCTCGAACAGCTCCAGTATGCGCAGGCGCGGAGCCGTCGCCTTCAGGCCTATCGTTTTGAGATCGTCGGGGGAACTCACGGCGCGTCCCTGTCGGAATAAGTGGGCGTCGGTTATCATATTCGCATTTCACTACCTTGGAAACTGCGCCCGCCGCGAGTGGCCGGGTGATTAAGTAATTGGGTGATTAAGTGATTGAGCCGCGTCCGATCCGCTCCCGTTCGATCACTCGAACACCTAATTACTCAATCACTAAATCACTCAATTGCCCGATGCCGCTGCGCTACATCATCCCCGCCGCGCTGCTCCTCGCCGGCTGCAGCGTGCCGACGCTGCCCTCGCTCGCGCCGTACAAGCTGGATGTCCAGCAAGGCAATGTGGTGACGCAGGACATGATCTCGAAGCTGAAGCCCGGCATGACGCGCAGCCAGGTGCGCTTCGCGCTCGGCACGCCGCTCGTCGTGGACCCGTTCCGCACCAACCGCTGGGACTACGTCTATGTGTACGAGAAGGCAGGGACGGTGACCGAGCAACGCCACATCGTGGTGATCTTCGAGGATGACAAGCTGGCGCGCATCGAGGGCGACGTGGTGCCCGCGAAGCCGGGTGGCGCCACCGACGGCGGAGTGAAGATTGACAAGCCTGCCGCGGCGCCGCCCCGCACGCAGGCCGCTGCGCCCCTCGCGCCCGGGCCGGTCCCCAGGCCGGAAGCCGCAGCGCAGGAGCCCGGGGGATCGAAACGGGTCACCGGTGCGGACGGGGCCGTGGCCACGGGCGGCGCGGGGGCTGAAACCGGTGCGGGCACCGAACAGGCGAAAGAAGAAAGGAAGGAGACCAAGCCGGCGGAAGAGCGGCGCGGGTGGTTCGGGCGGATACTCGAGAAGCTGGGGTTTTGAGAGCACCCCTGAGGGACAGGGCGATGCTGAATATTGCAATTGCCGGCGCTTCCGGGCGCATGGGGCGCGCGCTGCTCGAGGCGGTGCTGCGCGCCTCCGACATGAAGCTTGCCGCCGCGCTCGAGCGCAAGGGCGACGTGCATGTCGGCAAGGACGCGGGCGAGCTCGTGGGCTCACCATGCGGTGTGAAGATCGGCGACGATGCCGCGGAAAGCGTCGCCGGCTGCGACGTTCTCGTTGATTTCACGCGCCCGGAAGGCACGGCCGCACACCTTGCCGTCTGCCGCAGGCAGGGAGTGAAGATGGTGATTGGCACCACCGGCTTCAGCGGCGCGCAGAAGAAGGAGATCGCGGATGCCGCGCGCGACATTGCGATCGCGCTGTCGCCCAATTTCAGCGTGGGCGTGAACGTCGCCTTCAGGCTGCTGGACGTCGCCGCCCGGGCGCTCGGCAAGGGCTACGACGTCGAGATCGTGGAAGCGCACCACCGGCTCAAGGTGGACGCCCCTTCCGGCACCGCTCTGCGCATGGGCGAGGTGGTGGCCCAGGCGCTCGGACGCGATCTGAAGAAGCACGCGATCTACGGGCGCGAGGGCGTGACGGGCGAACGGAAGGACGAGACCATCGGCTTTGCCACCGTGCGCGGCGGCGACATGGTCGGTGACCATACCGTGATGTTCATCGGCGCGGGCGAGCGCCTGGAGATTTCCCATCGCGCGTCCAGCCGCGCCAATTTCGCCAACGGTGCATTGCGCGCAGCGCGCTTCGTCGCATCCCGAAAAAACGGCCTCTATGACATGGCCGACGTCCTCGGCTTTGACAAGGCATGAGCCGTGCTCTGTGATCCGTGAAGGCTGCTTCGCGCTTTGCGGCGAAGCAGCCTTTCGCGTATAATTTGTCCGCTCCAGCGGGACGGGCCGGGAAGCCTGTCCCGCTTTGTGTATCTACACCTGAAATCAAGAGGTTAGCGTGCCGCGGGTTCCTGCCATCCTGGTGCTCAAAGATGGCACCGTTTTTCGCGGCACCTCCATCGGCGCCGAGGGCCTGGCGGTGGGAGAGGTGGTCTTCAATACCGCCATCACCGGCTACCAGGAAATCCTCACCGATCCCTCGTACTGCCGGCAGCTCGTCACGCTGACCTACCCGCACATCGGCAATACCGGAACCAATGCCGAGGACGCCGAGTCAAGCCGTGTTTTTGCCGCGGGGCTGGTGATCCATGATCTTCCGTTGCTCCCGTCGAGCTGGCGCAAGCAGCGGACGCTTTCCGACTACCTCAGGCAGAACGGTGTGCCGGCGATCGCCGACATTGACACGCGCAGGCTCACGCGCATCCTGCGCGACCACGGCGCGCAGGACGGCTGCCTGATGGCGGGCAGGGTGGACGAGGCCGAGGCGCTCGGAGCCGCGCGCGGTTTCCCCGGCCTGGTCGGCATGGACCTCGCCAGGGTGGTGAGCTGCGCGAAGCCTTACGAGTGGGAAGAGAGCGTGTGGGCGCTGGGCGAGGGCTATGGGCGGAAGGCGGATGCACGCTTCCGCGTGGCGGCGTACGACTACGGCATCAAGCGCAACATCCTGCGCAAGCTCGTCTCGCGCGGCTGCCGCGTGACGGTGCTGCCGGCACAGACATCCGCGGACGAGGCGCTCGCCCTGCGACCCGACGGGATCTTTCTCTCGAACGGGCCGGGCGATCCCGAGCCGTGCGATTACGCGATCCGCGCGATCCGCAGGTTCCTCGACGCCGGCGTTCCGGTCTTCGGCATCTGTCTCGGACACCAGCTGCTCGGACTCGCGAGCGGCGCGAAGACGGTGAAGATGAAATTCGGGCACCACGGCGCAAACCATCCGGTGCAGGACCTCGACAGCGGCCGCGTCATGATCACGAGCCAGAACCACGGCTTCGCGGTGGACGCGACAACGCTTCCAGCGACTGCGCGCGTGACGCACGTCTCGCTCTTTGACGGCAGCCTGCAGGGCTTCGCGCGCACCGACCGCCCGGCGTTCTGCTTCCAGGGGCATCCGGAGGCGAGCCCCGGCCCGCACGACGTGGACTATCTTTTCGACAGGTTCACCGCGTTGATGGAGAAGCACAAGGCAACGAGCGAGTCGCCGTCACCCGTCACGAGTCACGCTGTTTAAGCATGCCGAAGCGTACCGACATTAAGTCCATCCTGATCATCGGCGCCGGCCCGATCGTGATCGGCCAGGCGTGCGAGTTCGACTATTCGGGCGCGCAGGCGTGCAAGGCGCTGAAGGAGGAGGGCTACCGCGTCATCCTGGTCAATTCCAATCCCGCCACCATCATGACCGACCCGGAGATGGCGGATGCGACCTACATCGAGCCGATCACCTGGCGGATGCTGGAGAAGATCATCGCTGTCGAGCGCCCCGATGCGCTGCTGCCGACGATGGGCGGGCAGACGGGACTCAACTGCGCGCTCGACCTGGCGCGCAACGGCGTGCTCGAGCGTTACGGCGTGGAGATGATCGGCGCCCGGCGCGAAGCGATCGACAAGGCCGAGGACCGCGAGAAGTTCAAGCAGGCGATGGAAAGGATCGGACTCGCCAGCCCGCGCTCGGCGCTCGCGCACAGCATGGAGGAGGCGCTGCAGGTCCAGACAGTGGTGGGTTTCCCGACCGTCATCCGGCCGTCCTTCACGCTCGGCGGCACCGGCGGGGGCATCGCCTACAACCGCGAGGAGTTCATGGCCATCGTTGAGCGCGGGCTCGACGCCAGCCCCACCCGCGAGGTGCTGATCGAGGAATCGGTGATCGGCTGGAAGGAGTTCGAGATGGAGGTGGTGCGGGACCGCAAGGACAACTGCATCATCGTGTGCTCGATCGAGAACGTGGACCCGATGGGTGTGCACACCGGCGACTCGATCACGGTGGCGCCCACGCAGACCCTCACCGACAAGGAATACCAGATCATGCGCGATGCCGCGATCGGCTGCCTGCGCGAGATCGGCGTGGATACCGGCGGCTCGAATGTGCAGTTTGCGGTGAACCCGAAGGACGGGCGCATGCTGATCATCGAGATGAACCCGCGGGTGTCGCGCTCCTCCGCGCTCGCCTCCAAGGCAACCGGCTTCCCGATCGCCAAAGTCGCGGCGAAGCTCGCGGTGGGCTACACCCTCGACGAGCTGAGGAACGAGATCACCGGCGGGGCAACCCCGGCTTCCTTCGAGCCGACCATAGACTACGTCGTGACCAAGATGCCGCGCTTCGCGTTCGAGAAGTTCCCGCAGGCCGACGACCGCCTCACCACCCAGATGAAATCGGTAGGCGAGGTGATGGCGATCGGCCGCACCTTCCAGGAGTCCCTGCAGAAGGCGCTGCGCGGCCTCGAAACCGGCTCCGACGGCTTCGACGAGAAGACCGCTGATCGCGATACGATCGAGAACGAGCTCGGCGATCCCGGCCCGGACCGCATCTATTACGTCGCCGACGCGTTCCGCTGCGGCATGACGGTGGACGAGGTCCACGAGCTCACCCGCATTGATCCCTGGTTCCTGGCGCAGATCGAGAACATCGTGCACCAGGAGAAGGCGCTCGGCGACAGGACGCTCGGAGAGCTCGACGCCGACGAGCTGCGGCGGCTGAAGCGCGCGGGCTTCTCCGACCGCAGGCTCGGCAGGCTGCTGGCGACCGACCAGAACGCGGTGCGCGCACGGCGTCACGAGCTTGGGCTGCGTCCCGTGTTCAAGCGGGTGGACACCTGCGCCGCGGAGTTCGCTACCAGCACCGCCTATCTGTACTCCACCTACGGGGAAGAGTGCGAGGCGCAGCCGGGCGGGCGGAAGAAGGTGATGGTGCTGGGCGGCGGCCCCAACCGCATCGGGCAGGGCATCGAGTTCGATTACTGCTGCGTGCACGCGGCGTTCGCCCTGCGCGAGGACGGCTACGAGACCATCATGGTCAATTGCAATCCGGAGACGGTCTCGACCGACTACGACACCTCCGACCGGCTCTACTTCGAGCCGCTGACGCTGGAGGACGTGCTGGAGATCGTGCACGTCGAGCAGCCGTCCGGCGTGATCGTGCAGTTTGGCGGCCAGACGCCGCTCAAGCTCGCGCGCGACCTGGAGGCGAGCGGCGTGCCCATCATCGGCACCACGCCGGACTCCATTGATGTGGCGGAGGACCGCGAGCGCTTCCAGAAGCTGCTGCACAGGCTCAAGCTCAGGCAGCCGCCCAACCGCACGGCGCGCAGCCCGCAGAAGGCGCTCGCGGTGGCCGAGGAGATCGGCTACCCGCTGGTGGTGCGGCCGTCGTACGTGCTCGGCGGTCGCGCCATGGAAATCGTCTATCAGCAGAGCGACCTCGAGCGCTACATGCGCGAAGCGGTGAAAGTCAGCAATGATTCTCCGGTACTGCTCGACCGCTTCCTGAACGACGCCACCGAGGTGGACGTGGACGCGGTTTCCGACGGTGGGCAGGTCGTGATCGGGGGCCTGATGGAGCACATCGAGCAGGCCGGCGTGCACTCGGGCGATTCGGCGTGCTCGCTGCCGCCGTTCTCGCTTACCCGGGAGGTGCAGGACGAATTGAAGCGCCAGACGGTCGCGATGGCCCACGCCCTCAAGGTGTCGGGGCTCATCAACGTGCAGTTCGCGATCCAGGACGGGATGGTTTACGTGCTGGAGGTGAATCCGCGCGCCTCGCGCACCGTCCCGTTCGTGTCCAAGGCGACCGGCGTGGCGCTCGCCAAGATCGCGGCGCGCTGCATGGCGGGCCGCACGCTGGCCGAGCAGGGCTACACCGCCGAGGTCGTGCCGCCTTACTACTCGGTCAAGGAGGCGGTGTTCCCGTTCATCAGGTTCCCGGGCGCCGATACCATCCTCGGGCCGGAGATGAAGTCCACTGGCGAGGTCATGGGCGTGGGTGAGACGTTCGCGGAAGCCTTCGTCAAATCACAGCTCGCCTCGGGTGAAGAGTTGCCGGCCACGGCGGGCAGGGTGTTCATCAGCGTGCGCGACGAAGACAAGCCCAGGACGGTGGACATCGCCCGCAAGCTCGAGAGCCTCGGCTTTACGCTGGTCGCCACCCGCGGCACCGCGGCGGCGCTCGCCGCGGCGGGGCTCAACGTCACGCCCGTCAACAAGGTGCAGGAAGGCCGGCCGCACATCGTGGACATGATCAAGAACGGCGAGATCTCCCTCATCGTCAACACCGTGGAGGAAAAGCGCGTGGCGGTGCGCGATTCGTACGTGATCCGCCGCGCGGCGCTGCAGGAGCGCGTCACGCTCTATACCACGCTCGACGGCGCGCGCGCCGCCTGCAACGGCATGGAGCACTCGAAGGAGCTGCGCGCGTACGTGATCCAGGAGCTGCACGCGCGGCTCGCCAAAACGGCATGAGCAAGATCCCGATCACGGTCAGCGGCGCGGAGAAGCTGCGCGCCGAGCTGCAGGAGCTGAAAACCGTGCAGCGGCCGGCGATCGTCAACGCGATCGCAGAGGCGCGCTCCCACGGTGACATCTCGGAAAACGCCGAGTATCACGCCGCCAAGGAACGGCAGGGCTTCATCGAGGGACGCATCGCCGAGCTGGAGGCCAAGCTCGCCAACGCCCAGATCATCAACCCCGCGCTGCTCGATGCCGACGGCCGCTGCGTTTTCGGCGCCACCGTGGACCTCGAGGACATGGCGAGCGGCGAGGTGGTCACCTACCAGATCGTGGGCGACGACGAAGCCGACATCAAGCAGGGCAGGATCTCGATCAGCTCGCCGATCGCGCGTGCGCTGATCGGCAAGTACGCCGGCGACCTCGCCGAGGTACAGGCCCCCGGCGGCGTGCGCGAATACGAGATCCTCGACGTCAAGTATATCTAGCGCGGATAAGGCCGCCGGTATTCCGTTTGCACGTACATGAAAGCGATCGGTGACGCTCTCCAGTCAATTGCGGTCACGATCTGGATAGGCGGCCTTTGGGCCATCGGCTTCATCGTCGCCCCGATGTTGTTCGCGCGCCTGGGCGATCGCGCGCTTGCGGGCCTCACTGCCGGCAGGCTCTTCACCCTCATCGCTTATATCGGCATCGCGTGCGCGGCCTACCTGATCGTCCACCGTCTCGCGCGCTTTGGAGCAGGGTGCCTTAAGCAGGGATTCTTCTGGGTGACGATGCTGATGCTCGTGCTCGTGCTGGCCGGCGAGTTCGGGGTGCAGCCGATCATGGAAGGCCTGCGGGCGCGGGCCCTGCCCAAGGAGGTGATGGAGAGCGTGTTCCGCGACCGTTTCCTGACCTGGCACGGCATCGCGAGCGTGCTCTACGTGATCCAGAGCGCGCTCGGGCTGGCGCTCGTCGTCCTCCACGGCAAAGGCAGGTAATGGCGGGGTTCCGCGTTGCCGGACCTGGTTACCGGTCACCAGTCACGAGTCACTGGTGTTGAAAGCTGCGCTTGGGCCGGAACCGCGGCTTTCCGTGGCGACGCCCCGCGGGCTTCGATTCGACCTGTTCGGGCCGCGGGCGGAAGACGACGACCATTTTTCCGATCTCCTGCACGAGGCTCGCAGCGAGGGTGGCGCAGATCTCGCGGGCCATGCGCGCACGGCGCTCGCGGTCGTCGCCCAGCACCCGGATCTTGATGAGCTCGTGGCTCCTCAACGCGATGTCGATTTCCCTCAGGACGGCCGGCATGAGCCCGGCCTCGCCGACTATCACGACGGGGTGGAGCGCGTGAGCATGCGCGCGCAGCGCGCGCCGCTCAGCCGGCGTCAAGGGCGTCATTTTGAAACCGCCGATGAACGCAAATGAACGCTGATTGAACCACGACATTGTTCTTGATTTCTGTTTGTGATTTTCATCGGCGTCTATCGGCGTTAATCTGCGGTTAATTGAATAGCAGGCCAGAGTCTAGCGGATGGGAAGAGTCCGGGGCAAAACATGGATGCAGGAGCACGTCTCGGATGCGTACGTGAAGCGCGCGCGGGCGGAAGGCCTGCGCTCGCGCGCGGCGTACAAGCTCGCGCAGATCGCGGAGCGCGACCGCCTGCTCGGTCCCGGTATGACGGTGGTGGATCTCGGCGCCGCGCCGGGCGGCTGGTCGCAGGTTGCCGCGGAACGGGTCGGGGCGCGCGGCCGCGTGATCGCGCTCGACCGGCTCGAGATGCCGGCGCTTGCGGGCGTCACCGTCATCCGTGGCGACCTGAACGACGCGCAGGCGCTGATGCAACTCGAGCGCGCGCTCGGCGGCCGGAAGGTTGACCTTGTGCTTTCGGATATGGCCCCCAACTTATCCGGTATCGCCAGCGCCGATCAGGCGCGCGCGCTGGTGCTCGCCGGGCTGGCGCTCGATTTTGCGTTGAAACATTTGAAACCGCAGGGGAATTTACTGGTCAAACTGTTCCAGGGGACGGGTTTCGACGAGTACGTGAGGGCGCTGCACAGCCGCTTCCGCACGGTGGTCGCGCGCAAACCGGAGGCTTCCCGCAGCCGCTCGAGCGAGGTCTTCCTGGTTGCAAAAGGCCTGCGGGCGACCTGAACGGCCGGTGGGCGCGGTTTGCAGCGGCTGCGCGTTGCGGTGGACACGCCGGCTCGGCGGCAGCCTGACGCCACGTCCGCAAGCGGCGGGTTCGATCCGGCGCTTCGCGTCCGGGTTAAAAGAGTCTAGAATTGAAATGGTGAGAACGTGAGGATGCTCCTTGAATAACCTTGTGAAAAACGTGGCGATCTGGCTGGTGATCGCGCTGGTGCTGATGACGGTGTTCAACCAGTTCAGCACGCGCCAGGTCGCACAGAAGGCGATGGAGTACTCCCAGTTCATCGAGGAGGTGAAGCAGGGCCGCATCGCCAGGGTCACCATCGAAGGCCGCCTGCTGAGGGGCGTGAAGACCACGGGCGAGCGCTTCACCACCTATTCACCGTCCGATCCCTGGCTGGTCTCGGACCTGCTGAAGAACGGCGTGATCATCGAGGCGAAGCCCGAAGAGGAGCCTTCTCTGCTCATGAACATCTTCGTCTCCTGGTTCCCGATGCTGCTGCTGATCGGCGTGTGGTTCTTCTTCATGCGCCAGATGCAGGGCGGGGGGCGCGGCGGCGCGTTTTCCTTCGGCAAGAGCCGGGCGCGCATGCTGGATGAGTCGAACAACACCATTACCTTCGCCGACGTCGCGGGTTGCGAGGAGGCGAAGGAGGAAGTATCCGAGCTCGTCGAATTCCTGCGTGACCCGGGCAAGTTCCAGAAGCTCGGCGGCCGCATCCCGCGCGGGGTGCTGATGGTCGGCAACCCCGGCACGGGCAAGACGCTGCTCGCGAAGGCGATCGCCGGCGAGGCCAAGGTGCCGTTCTTCACGATCTCCGGCTCCGACTTCATCGAGATGTTCGTCGGCGTGGGCGCGGCGCGCGTGCGCGACATGTTCGAGCAGGCGAAGAAGCACGCTCCCTGCATCGTGTTCATTGACAAGATTGACGCCGTCGGCCGCCAGCGCGGCGCGGGCCTGGGGGGCGGCAACGACGAGCGCGAGCAGACGCTGAACCAGCTGCTGGTCGAGATGGACGGCTTCGAGACCAATTCCGGCGTGATCGTGATCGCCGCCACCAACCGACCGGATGTGCTGGACCCGGCGCTGCTGCGGCCGGGCCGGTTCGACCGCCAGGTCGTGGTGCCGCTGCCGGACATCCGCGGGCGCGAGCAGATCCTGCAGGTGCACATGCGCAAGGTGCCGATCGGCCCCGACGTCAAGGCCGACATCATCGCGCGCGGCACGCCGGGCTTTTCCGGGGCGGACCTCGCCAACCTCGTGAACGAGGCGGCGCTGTTCGCCGCGCGTGCCAGCAAGCGGCTCGTGGACATGGACGACTTCGAGCGCGCCAAGGACAAGATCATCATGGGCGCCGAGCGGCGCTCGATCGTGATGCCCGAGCACGAGCGCAGGAACACCGCCTATCACGAGTCCGGGCACGCGGTGGTCGCGCGGCGGATGCCGAAGACCGACCCGGTGCACAAGGTAACGATCATCCCGCGCGGGCGCGCGCTTGGCGTCACCATGCAGCTGCCGGAGCAGGACCGCTACAGCATGGATCGGGAGATGATCCTGCAGAACATCGCGGTGCTGTTCGGCGGGCGCATCGCCGAGGAAATCTTCATGGGGCAGATGACCACCGGCGCCTCCAACGACTTCGAGCGCGCCACCGACCTCGCCCGCAGCATGGTGATGCGCTGGGGCATGAGCGAGGAGTTGGGTCCGATGGTCTATGGCGAAAACGAGGGCGAGGTGTTCCTCGGCCGCTCGGTGACGGTGCATAAGAACGTCTCCGAGACCACCATGCAGAAGGTGGACTCGGAGATCCGCCGCATCGTCGACCAGCAGTACGCGCTGGCGCGCAGGATCATCGAGGACAACCGCGACAAGGTCGAGACCATGGCGAAGGCCCTGCTGGAGTGGGAAACGCTCGACGCCGACCAGATCGGCGACATCATGGACGGACGCGCGCCGCGCCCGCCCAAGCCGGCGCCCGCGCCGTCCCAGCCCCGCGACCCGGGCCCGGGCCCGCAGCCGGCTGCCACAGCGGCCGCCACGCCGCCGCAGAGCGCCTGACGGCGCCTCTCGAAGGATGAAGGATGAAGGCGGAAGGATGACCTGGTCCTGGCCTCCGCGGTGCGGGGGTCATCCGTCATCCCTCATCCCTCATCCTTATGCCTCAAGTTCTCCGTTGCGGTAAATTCTCGCTCGATTTGTCGCGCCCCCGGATCATGGGCGTGGTCAACGTCACTCCCGACTCGTTTTCCGACGGCGGACGGTTTGCCGGTGCCGGGCAGGCGGCGGCGTATGCGCGCAAGCTGATCGAGGAAGGCGCCGATATCGTGGACATCGGCGGCGAATCGACCCGCCCCGGCTCGTCGCCGGTCGTGCTGGAGGAGGAGCGCCGGCGCGTGCTGCCGGTGATCGAGGCGCTGGCAGGCTGCGGCGTGCCGGTTTCGGTGGATACGCAGAAGCCCGGGCTCATGCGCGAAGCGGTCGCGGCCGGCGCGAGCCTGGTGAACGACATCAGCGCGCTGACCGGCCCCGGCACGCTCGAGACGGTTGCAAAGGCCCCGATTGCGGTATGCCTGATGCACAAGCGGGGCGATCCGCGGACCATGCAGGACGACCCCGTTTACGACGATGTCGTGCGCGAGGTGCACGACTACCTCGCCGGCCGCGTCGCCGCGGCGGAAGCGGCGGGCATCGCGCGCGACCGCATCGTGGTGGATCCCGGCTTCGGCTTCGGCAAGACCCTGGAGCACAATCTCGCCCTGCTGTGCGCGCTCGCCCGGTTCCGGTCGCTCGGAGTGGCGGTGCTCGCGGGGCTGTCGCGCAAGTCCATGCTCGGGATGCTTACCGGCCGGGAGCCGCGGGAGCGCGTGCACGCGAGTGTCGCGGCGGCGCTCATCGCGGTGCAAAACGGCGCGCACATCGTGCGCGTGCACGACGTCGCCGCCACCCGCGACGCGCTCGCCGTGTGGAATGCAGTGAATGGGAAATAGGAAATAGAGAATCGGAACGGCAACGCCACGCCGGTTTTACCATTTCCCATTTCCCATTTACCATTCCCGTAGTTGGCGGCGTAGAGCAGCCACGACGAGGGTGTTCTTGGCAGAGCGGACGATGACGAGAAAGTATTTCGGCACGGACGGCGTGCGCGGCAGCGTCGGGCGGGAGCCGATCACGCCGGATTTCGTGATGCGGCTGGGTTACGCCGCCGGCAAGGTACTGGCGGCCGCCCGCAGCAGGAGGACGGAGCGCCCGGCGGTGC
>DAIDBG010000285.1 GCA_027310225.1 bacterium
CCGGTGCCGGCGCGGATCTCGAGGAAGATGTTACGCTCGTCGTTGGGGTCCCGGGGCAGCAGCTTCTTCTGCAACTCCACCTCGATGCCGGCGAGCCGCTCCCGGGTCTGCCGGATCTCGGACTCGGCGAACTCGCGCATCGAGGGGTCGGCAACTATCTCTTGCGCCGCCTGAATGTCGTCCTCACCGCTGCGGTAACGCTGGTAGAGATCCACCACCGGTGCGATTTCGGCGTGCTCGCGCGCGAGCTTGCGGTAGCTGTCAAAGTCCGCGGTCGCGTTCTCCCGGGCAAGCAGCCGGCTGACCTCCTCCAGCCGGCTGGAAAGCTGGGCGAGCTTCGCTGCGATGCTTGGCTTCATCGGTCTGGTTGGCGACCGGCGTGCGAAAGCGCCGTCATTCCGGCCGCGGAATCTGGTAGAGCCGTGCGAGCAGCTGGGCGAGCTGCTCGCGCTCCTCGTCTCCTGCGTGCGAGAGCGCGTGGGTCGGTGCGTGCAGCAACTTGTTGGTGAGCCCGTGCGAGAGCTGCTCGATCACGAGCTTGGCGTCGTCGCCCCTGGCGAGCCGGCGCAGCGCGCGCTCGATCTCGCGGCGCCGCGCGCGCTCGGCGGAGTCGCGCAGCGCACGGATGGTGGGGACCAGCTCGCGGATGCCGAGCCAGTGCATGAAGTCGGTGACCTGGTTCTCGATGATGACCTCGGCCTGCTCCACCGCATTCTGGCGCGCGTCCATTCCCTCACGCGCGATATTTCCGAGATCATCCGCGGTGTAGAGGAACACGTCGTCGAGGCGCCCGACTTCGCCCTCGACGTCGCGCGGCACGGCGAGATCGAACACCAGCATCGGCCGGTGCTTGCGCGTCTTCAGCGCGCTTTCCATGAGCCCCTTGCCGATGATCGGCAGCTGGCTCGCGGTACAGGTAACCACGATGTCATGCACGGCGAGCTGGGACGAGAGGTCGTTCAGCGCGATGGTGCGGCCGAGAAAGCGGTCGGCGAGCGCCTGGGCGCGTCCGGCGGTGCGGTTGGCGAAAGTCATGTGCCGCGGATGGTGGGCGGCGAAGTGCGTCGCGCAGAGCTCGATCATTTCTCCCGCGCCGATGAACAGTACGTTCTGCTCGGAGATGCTGGGATAGATGCGGCTCGCGAGTCCCGCCGCCGCGGAGGCCATCGAGACGGTGGCGGCACCGATCTCGGTCTCGGAGCGCACCGTCTTCGCCACTGCGAAGGTACGCTGGAACAGCTTGTTGAGCAACAGACCCAGCGTGCCCGCCGCCTGGGCGGTGCGCACCGCTTCCTTGAACTGCCCCAGGATCTGCGGCTCGCCGAGCACCAGGGAGTCGAGCCCGCTCGCAACCCGGAACGCGTGCTTGACCGCCTTCTCCTGCGGCAGCTGGTAGAGATACGGCTCGATCTGCTGCGGCTTCAGCCGATGATAGCCCGCAAGCCACTGCACGGCCGCGGGCGGCGCTTCGGTATGGCAATAGACCTCGGTGCGGTTACAGGTGGAAATGATGGCCGCCTCCTTCACCGGCCTGCGGTCCACCAGGTCGCGCAGCGCCTCGACCAGCCTCTCGGCGTGAAACACCACCTGCTCGCGCACCGAGAGCGGAGCGGTCTGGTGGTTGATGCCGAAGGCAAACAGCTGCATGGTCGTCACGCGCCCGGGTACCAGGGGGCTGTATATTAATATGGTGCCGCCCCGCGCGACAACGCGTGAAACGCTCTCCGGGATGCTCCGGCCCGCGGACGAGGCGCCTACCCCGCGCTCTGGTTGGCAAGCGGCCCGCCGCGCGCCCAGCGCCTCAGGTGGTCGAGGAAGATCTCGGCGGAACGGCGGTCGTTGCCGTCGGAAGCCGAGGCGTTGTGCGGCGTGACGACGACGTTGGTCAGCTCCCACAGCGGGGATTCCGCCGGCAGCGGCTCCTGCTCGAAAACGTCGAGGTGGGCGCCGGCGATATGCCCGCTCCTCAGCGCCGCGATCAGCGCCGGCTCGTCCACCACGCCGCCGCGCGAGACGTTGATGATGTGCGCGCCGCGCGGCAGGCGCGCGAGCGTCGCGGCATTCACCAGATGATGGGTTTCGGGCGTGTGCGTGCAGGCGAGCACCAGCCACTGCGTGCGCGGCCAGAGTTCCGGCAGCGCTGCGGGCGGATGCATCTCGTGGACCGGCTCGTCGCGGCGTGGGCTGCGCCGCACGCCGATCACGTGCATGCCGAGCGCCTGGCAGAACCGCGCCACCGCCGTGCCGATGATGCCGACGCCGATGATGACGACCGTCTGGCCCTCGAGGTCGCGCGGTACCGCCTCCCCCCGCATCGGTTCCCACGCATGGCGGCGCTGCGCGTCCCACCACACCGGGAACCTGCGCGCGAGCATGAGCAGGCCGCAGATCGCGGTCTGCGCCACCGGCTCGCCGTTGGAGCCGATGGAGGAGGTCACCTTGACGCCGCGCCGGTAGAGCGCCGGCAGGAACGGGTGCTGATCAACGCCGGTGCTCGCGAAGCGCACCCATTTGAGATTGGGGCAGGCGCGTACCGTATCGCCGAACGCCAGGTAATGGTCCGAGAACCGCCAGTCGCGGGTGAGGTAGGCGATCTCGATCCTGGCGCAGTCCTCCGGCGCCAGTCGCGTCCCGGCGTCGTCGGGCAGATGCAGCACCAGCGGATCGAGCCCGGCCTCGCGGGCCGCTGCCGCGAGCCGGCCGCCGAATTTCGCGAGGAATCCTTTTGACAGCAGGAAGCCGGTCATGCGGTTGCGGAGCCGGCGTCAGCGTCCCGGCGGCTTGGTCTTGGAGAAGAGTTCGTCGAGCTTCCGCTCGTAGGCGTGATAGCCGATGAAATCGTAGAGCTCCTCGCGTGTCTGCATGAGCCCCACGACGCCCTTCTGCGTGCCGTCCTTGCGGATCGCCTGATAGACCCGCAGCGCCGCGGCGTTCATGGCGCGGAACGCGGAAAGCGGATAGAGCACCATGGCGACGTCCGCGCCGCGCAACTCCTCGACCGTATAGAGCGGCGTCTTGCCGAACTCCGTGATGTTGGCGAGGATCGGCACTTTCACCGCCTCGGCAAACTTCCGGTACAGGTCGAGCTCGGTGACCGCCTCGGGAAAAATCATGTCGGCGCCGGCCTCGACGCAGGCGCAGGCGCGGTCGATCGCCGCCTGCAGGCCTTCCACCGCCAGGGCGTCGGTGCGCGCCATTACCACGAACGCGGGATCGGTCCTGGCGTCTGCCGCGGCCTTGACGCGGTCCACCATCTCCTGCTGCGAGACGAGCTCCTTCCCGGGACGGTGCCCGCAGCGCTTCGCGCCGATCTGGTCCTCGATGTGCATGGCGGCGGCGCCGAACTTGATGAGCGAGCGCACCGTGCGCGCAATGTTGAAGGCGCTCGCCCCGAAGCCCGTGTCCACGTCCACGAGCAGCGGCAGCGGGCAGACGTCGGTGATGCGGCGGACATCGGTCAGCACGTCGTCGAGGTTGCTGATGCCGAGGTCCGGGACCCCGAGCGAGCCGGCGGCGACACCGCCGCCCGAAAGGTAGATCGCGCGATAGCCGACGCGCTCGGCGAGGCGCGCGTGATAGGCATTGATGGTGCCGATGATCTGCAGCGGGCGTTCCTCGGCGAGCGCGGCGCGGAAGCGCGCGCCGGCGGAGGAGGGACGGGCGGTAACGGGGCGATCGGTCATGGTGATGAACTCCTCAAGCGAATCCGGTGCGGCGGGACGCGGCGCCGCCTCCGTCTTAAAGTCCACATGATGAGCAAAACGCAGCGCCCCAGCCAGAGGCGCGGCAGCTTACCATATTCTGCCGGCGCCGGACCGGTGGCATAATGGCAATCCCGTTCACCATCCGGACTCGATGATGCCACGCAAAGCCGAGGCCGCCGGCGCCCACCTGACCGGCACCCAGAGCATCGAGCGCTCGCTCACACTGCTGCGCGAGATCGCCGCGCACAACCGCGGCGGCTCGCGCCTGCTCGATCTCGCCAACCGCACCGGCCTCCAGCGTCCGACCGTGCATCGGATGCTCAAGTGCCTCGCGGCGGAAAACATGGTGCAGCAGGACCCGGACACCCACCGTTATTTCCTCGGCCCGATGGTGTTTGAGCTGGGGCTGACCGCATCGCCGCGCTTCAACCTGCGCGAGATCTGCCACCCGGCGCTTGCGCGCCTTGCGGAAGCGACCGGCGACACGGTATTCCTCACCCAGAGGAGCGGGCTCGACGTGGTCTGCCTGGACCGGCAGGAAGGTGCTTTCCCGATCAAGACCTTCACGCTCGAGGTCGGCATGCGCCGCCCGCTCGGTGTAGGCACCGGCAGCCTCGCCATCCTCTCCTCGCTACCCGAGGAGCAGATCCAGAAGATCGTCAGCGCCAACGCCGTGCGGCTGGCCGAGTACGGGCTCAACGCCGGCCTGCTGCTCGCGCAGGTGAAACGCGCCCAGAAGCTCGGCTACGCAATGCGCGAAGTGCCGGGGCTCGCCGGCGTGCGCTCGGTGGGGCAGGTAGTGCGCAACCAGACCGGCGTCGCGTTCGCCGCGCTGTCGGTTTCCACCATCTCGAGCCGCATGAGCGAGAAGCGCCTTGCCGAGGTCGCGCTGCTGCTCAAGAACGAAACGCGCCAGATCGAAAAGCAGCTCGCGAGCGGAACCGAAGCGCGCTGATTCCAACGCGTCAGCGGTTCAAGAATCGAGGATATACGTGACCGCTCTCTTCCGCGTCATCGCTTTGTTCATGCTTGCGCTTGCGGGCGTCGCGCCGGCGCTCACCGACCTCATGGGCGGGCACGTGCAACTGGTAATGACGAGCCTGCCTTCGGCGATGACCCAGGTGCAGGCCGGGCGGCTGAAGGCGCTCGCGGTGGGCGGCGCCACGCGCGCTTCCTTCATGCCGGAGCTGCCGACGATCAGCGAGTCCGGCGTGCCCGGTTACGTCGCCGAGTTCTGGTGGGGACTCGCGGCGCCGGCCAGGACGCCAAGCGACACTGTGAACCGGCTCGCCGTCGAACTCGGCAAGGTGCTCAAGTCGGCTGAACTCAGGCAGCGATTCGCCGCCGAAGGCGCCGAGGTTGCCGAAATGACGCGCGAGCACTTCACGAAATTCGTCGCCGGCGAGATCGTGCGCTGGCGGCAGGTCGCTCGCGACGCAAACATCAAGCCCGATTGACCGGCATGGGTCTCTTTCGGGAAGCCGTTTCGCTCAGTTGGCGCACCACCAGATCGTAGAGCGCCTGAGCGGCCGGTGACAGCGTCGAGCCGCGCCGTCGGGTCAATCCGATGGCGCGCGTGATCACCGGGTTGAACAACGGGATCTGCCGCACCTCGGGATGCGTTTCTGCCAACAACGTGGAAGCCGGGAGAATGGCGACACCGACGCCAGCGGACACGAGACCGATCGCAGTCGACATCTGCTCGACCTCGAAGCGCCCCCGGATGTCCAGCCGTTTGCGCGCGAGCTGATAGTCGACCAGAAGCCGGTTCCCGCTGCCCTCGCCGAAAGTGATGAGGTCCATGCCGCGCAGATCAGTCCATGTTGCGCGCGCGCGCGCTCATGGACTGCGTGCGCAAGCAGAAGAGCATGAACGGATTTGAGAATCGGCTCCTCGACGAGGTCCGCCTCGCGGGTCGGCAGGACAGTGACGCCGAACTCCGCGTGCCCCTGTCTCACCGCCTCGGCGACCTGCGTGCCGGTGCGGTCGAGGATGCTGACCCGGTTGCCCGGATACTTCTCGGCGTATACGCGAACGATGCCCGGCAGCCGCTGGTAGGCCATCGACGTGATGCAGGCGATGCGGACGTCGCCGGCGGTGGAGTCGGACAGACCCTTCAGCCGGTCGAACGATCGCGTGAGTTCCTCCACCAGGCGGTTCGCCTGCGGCAGGAACTCCCGGCCCACTTTCGTCAGGGCCACCGAGCGGGTCGTCCGGTCGAGCAGCCTCACGCCCAGATAACCTTCCAGCCTCTGTATGCGGCGCGTGAGCGCGGTCTGGGTGAGGCCCAGTTTCTCCGCGGCCTTCTGGAACCCGCCCAGGTCGGCGATCATTACGAATGCCTGGATGCCATCGATATCGAGCTTCATGATTGACGGTCATCAATCCATGACATTATTGCATTTCACTTTATCACGTCGGGGCCCGATAATACGCTCCCTCCTCCCCCAGATTGTTTTCCGGAGTTTTTATGTTGCCCAGCATTGCCCACCTGCCCACATTGGCGGACCCGTCCAGGACATGCGCCATCGCGAGCGGCCTGCGCGCAGCCCCGGTCCTGTGCGCCGCTCTCTTCGCGTTCGCCGCGCCGCTCGCCGTGGCGCAGCCCGCCTATCCATCGAAGGCGATCCGCTTTCTCGTCGGCGCCCCGCCCGGCGGGAGCAACGATATCTTCGCGCGTGCGGTCGGCCGGCGCCTGAACGAGGCCTTCAAGCAACCCGTAGTGGTGGAAAATCGCCCGGGCGCGAACCAGATGATCGCCGCCGATCTCACCGCCAAGGCACCCGCCGACGGCCACGTCATCTACATCACGTCGACGTCGTACACGACCGGCGCGGCGATTCAGCCCAAGCTGCCATTCGATCCGGTCAACGACCTTGCCGGTATCACCCTGCTTGGCAAGGGACCGATGGTGCTGGTGGTGCATCCCTCGCTACCAGTAAAGACGATGAAAGAGTTCCTCGCGCTGGCCCGCGCGAAACCCGGTCAGCTCAACTACACTTCGTCCGGCGTCGGCAGCATCAATCATCTGGGCACCGAGCTGCTCAAGTCCGCGGCGAAAATCGACATCGTGCACGTGCCCAACAAAGGGATGTCGCCCGCGATCACCGATCTTCTCGCCGGCAACGTCCAGGTCCTGCTGGTAAGCCTGCCCTCGGTCACGGCGCAAATGAAAGCCGGCCGCCTGCGCTCGCTGGGCGTGAGCACGGCGAAGCGCTCGTCGTTCGCACCCGACATGCCGACGATCGCAGAGCAGGGCGTGCCCGGCTACGACGTCTCTCTGTGGTGGGGCGTGTTCACGGCAGCGAAGACGCCCAGGAACGTCATGGAGCGGCTGAACGCCGAGATTCACAAATCTCTTGCCGCCGACGAAGTGAAGAGGCTGTTCGCCGACTTCGGAGCCGAGGCCGCGCCCACCACGCCTGAAGCCTTCAGCGCGTTGGTGAAGAACGAGATCGCGAGATGGAGCAAGGTTATCAAGGACGCCAACATCAAGCCCGAATGACAGTGACGAGCGGCGAGGATCCAGCACGGCGTCGATCCCATTACCCAGGAAACACTATGAGCCCGGCGCCAAGGGGCCGATCGAGGGCGTGCGCATGCTCGACCTCTCGCGCCTCGTCGCCGGCAATACGCTCACGCAAGTCCTCGCCGATTTTGGCGCGGAGGTAATCAAGGTCGAGCCACCGGCGGGCGATACCCTGCGCGCGTGGCAGACCAACGGCGTGCAGACCAACTGGAAGATCTACGCGCGCAACAAGAAGAGCCTCTGCCTGGAACTGCGCAAGCCGGAAGCGCGCAAGCTGCTGCTCGATCTCGTGCCCTTTGCTGCGATGTTCATCGAGAGCTTCCGCCCCGACACCCTGGAAAAAATGGGGCTCGCGCCCGAGCGGCTCCTCGAACGCAACCCGAAACTCGTTATCGCGCGCATCTCCGGCTGGGGACAGGATGGCCCCTACCGCCGGCGCCCCGGCTTCGGCACGTTGGTCGAGGGCATGTCGGGCTTTGCATCGTTCAACGGCTTCGCCGACCGCGAGCCGGTGCTGCCACCCATGTACCTTGCCGACACAGTAGCGGGGCTCTACGGCGCCGCCGCGGCGATGATCGCGCTGCGCGAGGTCGAACAAAATGGCGGACGTGGTCAGGTGATCGACCTGCCGCTCCTCGATCCGCTGTTTGCAGTGCTGGGGCCCCAGGCCGCGAACTACCGGTTGACCGGCAAGGTGAAACCTCGCACCGGCAGCCGCTCGACCAACGCCGGTCCGCGCAACGCCTATCTCTGCAAGGACGGGCGCTACGTCTGTCTTTCCTCATCGACGCAGAAGATGGCCGAGCGGCTGTTCCGCTCGATCGGCCGCCCCGATCTCATCGACGATCCGCGCTACCGCACCAACGCCGAGCGGGTGAAGCACGCCGAGGAGCTAGATGCCATCATCGGCAGCTTCATCGCGCAGCGCACGCAAGCCGAGAATGTGGCATTCTTCGAGGAGGCCGAAGTCACGATCGGCCCGATCTACGATATTTCGCAGATCATCGAGGACCCGCACGTGCTCGCCCGCGAACTCGTCGCCGACTATCCCGATCCGGACATGGGTGAGTTCCCCATGCACCACGTGGTGCCGCGGCTCTCGGGCACGCCGGCTTCGATCCGGACACCCGCCCCCCGGCTAGGCGAGCATAACCGGCAACTTCTCGGTGAACTCGGCATCGGCGAGGCAGCCTACGCCCGACTGCTCGCCTCGGGAGTTGCATGCGAAGGTGGGGCTTCAGCCAAGGAGGAAGAGGAATGAAACGCGATCTGCCGGTCTGGCGCTCCCTGCTCTACGTGCCGGTGAACGTCGAAAGGTTCGTCGAGAAGGCGCACACCCGCGGCGCGGACGTGATCCAGCTCGACCTCGAGGACGCCGTGCCCCCCGCCGAGAAGGAGAGGGCGCGCACGCTGGTCGAGAGGAACGCCGCGCGCGTGCGCAAGGGTGGCGCGGACGTGGTGGTGCGCATCAACCAGCCGCTCTCGCTCGCGGTGCGCGATCTCGAGCACTCGATATGCCCCGACGTGGACGGCATCGCCGTTACCAAGGCGGACAGCGCCTCGCACGTGCGGCTGCTCGACCAACTCGTGACCGAGCTCGAGGAGAAGCGCGGCATGAAGCCGGGGCACACGAAATTCATCGTGATGATCGAGACCGCGGATGCCTTCACGCGCCTCGACGAGATCCCGCGTGCAAGCCCGCGCGTGGTCGCGATGAACATCGGCGGGGAGGACTTCGCGCTCGATCTCAACGCCCAGCCCGACGACGACGTGCTGCTGCACCCCAAGCAGCGCATGATCATCGCCGCGCGCGCCGCCGGCGTGATGCTCCTGGGC
>DAIDBG010000290.1 GCA_027310225.1 bacterium
CCATTTGCACGATCTCGCGGCTGGTCGTGCCGCGCACGATGGAGTCGTCGACGAGGAGCACGTTCTTGCCGGAGAACTCGAGCGCCATCGGGTTCAGCTTCTGGCGCACCGAGCGCCGGCGCACCGCCTGACCGGGCATGATGAAGGTGCGGCCGATGTAGCGGTTCTTCACGAACCCCTCGCGATAGGGAACGCCGAGCCCGCTGGCGAGCTGCAGCGCCGAGGCGCGGCTGGAATCCGGAATCGGAATGACCACGTCGACCTCGAGATCGCGGTACTGGCGCCTGATCTTCTCGGCGAGGCTGACCCCCATGCGCAGGCGGGTCTCATAGACCGATATGCCGTCAATCACCGAGTCCGGCCGGGCAAGGTAAACGAACTCGAAGATGCACGGGTTGAGCGACGGGTCTGGCGCGCACTGCCGGCTGTAGAAATTGCCGTCCGGGTCTATCAGGATGGCTTCTCCCGGCGCCACATCGCGCACCACCTGGAAGCCGAGCGCGTCGAGCGCAACGCTTTCCGAGGCGACCATGTACTCGTAGCCGCGCTCGGTCTCGGCGCGCCCGAATATCAGCGGCCGGATGCCGTGGGGATCGCGGAACGCGAGCATGCCGTAACCCGCGATCATCGCGACCACGGCATACGCGCCGCGGCAGCGCCGGTACACCCCGCACACCGCCGTGAAGATGGTGGCCGGATCGAGCTTGTAATTGGTGGCGTTTTCCTGCAGCTCGTGCGCGAGGACGTTCAGCAGCACCTCGGAGTCCTAATTGGTGTTGACGTGCCGCAGGTCCTGCCGGAACAGCTCGCTCTTGAGCTGCCCGGTGTTCGTGAGGTTGCCGTTGTGGCCGAGCACGATGCCGAACGGCGAGTTGACGTAGAACGGCTGCGATTCCGCCGCCGACCACGCGGAGCCCGCCGTCGGGTAGCGGGTATGGGCGATGCCGGAATAGCCGGCGAGCGCGCGCATGTTGCGAGTGCGGAAGACGTCGCGCACCATGCCGGGCCCCTTGTGCATGTGGAAAGTCTGCCCCTCCGCGGTGACGATGCCGGCCGCGTCCTGGCCGCGGTGCTGCAGCACCAGCAGCCCGTCGTACAGCAACTGGTTCACGGCATTCTTGGCGACGACCCCGACGATCCCGCACATGGCGCTTCCTCAATCGTAGGTGATGCGCCTGGCCAGGTCCGCCGGCAGCCAGGTCTTGAGGTAACCGGCCAGCACCACCAGCGGCTTGCTCAGCACCGCGTTGCGCCACACCGGCTGGCGAGGCAGCGCGGTCAGCCCCGCGAGCAGCACCAGGACCATCACCATCAGCATGCCGCGGGCCAGGCCGAAAACTCCGCCCAGGATGCGGTCTTCGGCACCGAGACCGGCGCTTTTTACCAGTCTGGAGACCACCGCGGCAAGCAGGCTCATCAGCACCAGCACCGCCAGGAACACGCCCACGAAGCCGGCCAGCAGGCGCAGTTCCTCGCTCGACATCCCCGCCGGCAGCAGCGCCGCCAAGTCCGCGGCGAGCAGGTTCGCCGCGACAAAAGCGAGTACCCAGGCGGAGAGCGCCAGTACCTCGCGCACCAGGCCCCGTATCACGCTGAGCAGAACCGACAATCCGATGATGACGAGCACGGCGATGTCAAAGACCGTCATTTCGCAGCGACGTTGCCGTTCATGCCGAGCGTCTTCAGCCGGGCGCGCGCCTTTTCTGCGGCTTCGCGCGTGGCAAAGGGGCCCGCGCGCACCCGCGTGACATCGCCCTTCGCCGTCCTGACGACCTCGGTATAGGACTGGATGCCGGCGGCCGCGATATTCTCCTGCATCTGCTTGGCCTTTGCCGCATCGGCGAGCGCAATCACCTGCACGACGAACCGGCCGGCCGGTTCAGCGGTGGTTTTTTGGGCCGGCTCCTTGCGCTGGATCGTCCTGGACTGCCCGGGCGCCGCCTCCCCGGCCGGGGCCTCGGCTTGCGGCCTGGGTGCCGCGGCAGCCGCTACCGGCGCGGCCGGTTTTCCCCCGACCGTCGGCGGGCTCGCCGCCGGCTTGCTCTCCGCCGGCAGTTTAGCCGCGGGCCTGGTGTCGGGCGGCTGCGCGAGCGGCACCACTTTGGAGGTGAAGACGCCCGAGTCGGGGGCCGGGATCTTGATGGTGACTTCCTGACTCACCGGCTTGGGCTCGGAGTCGAGCACCATCGGCAGCACCACCACGATGGCGGTTACCAGCACAATGGCACCGATCAAGCGCCGCCTTGCGCGTCGTTCAAGCTGGTGCTCTTCGTCGTTAATCGTTCGCGCCATCACCAATTCTGGCCGCAACGCACAACTCCGACAGACTGCCGGGCTCTAACGCTCTGGAATCTCCCGGATTCCACCCCTGGCCGGCGTTGCCCTCCGGTGTTCGAGGAGCGGCATGACCGCGGCCACGGTATAAAACGATCCAAACACTAGAATTCTATCATTTTCCGCCGCCATATCACAGGCTTGCGCGTAGGCCGCGGCAACGTCCACGCACCGTGTGACGGAGCCGATGCCGGCAGCGGCCAGCGCCGCCTTCAGTTCCCCGGCGCCGGCGCCGCGCGGTCCCGGCAGACCGGCCACATGCCAGTGGGCGATGCGCGCCCGCAACGCCGCGATCACGCCGGCAATGTCCTTGTCCTTGAGCATGGCGAACACGGCGAGCGTGCGCCCCGCGCGCCCCATGGTCGCGAGATTGCCCGCCAGCGCGCGCGCCGCCTGGGGATTGTGCGCGACGTCAAGGATCACCGCCGGCCGCCCCGGCAGCACCTGGAAGCGTCCCGGAATCTCCGCCTGCAGCAGGCCGGAGCGGATGTCGTTCGCGGCGACCGGCAGCCGCTCGCGCAGGCAATCGAGCGCAGTGATCGCCGCGGCGGCGTTGGCCAGTTGACAGGCGCCGCGCAAAGCGGGGTGCGGCAGGGCGCCGCGCTTGCCGAAGGGTCCCCAGTACTGCCAGTGCGCACCCTGTCCCCTGGCGCCGAAATCGGTACCGATGACGAGCAGCTGCGCGCCGGTTTCTCCGGCGTGGCGCACCAAGCTTGCCGGCGGCGCCGCGTCGGCGCACACCGCGGGCCGCCCGCCGCGAAAGATCCCGGCCTTCTCGTAGCCGATGACTTCGCGGTCGGCGCCGAGATAATCCACGTGATCAATATCCACGGTGGTGATCACCGCGCAGTCGGCGTCGAAGGCATTGACCGCGTCAAGCCGGCCGCCCAGCCCGACTTCCAGCACCGCCACGTCCACTCCGCGCGCCGCGAACAGCCAAAGCGCCGCCAGCGTGCCGAATTCGAAGTACGTGAGCGGCGTATTCCCGCGGGTGCTCTCCACCGCCGAAAAAGCGCGCACGAGGTCCGCATCGGAGGCTTCGGCGCACCCGATGCGTATCCGCTCGTTGTAGCGCAGCAGGTGCGGCGAGGTGTAGCAGCCGACGCGGTAGCCGGCGTGATGGAGAATCGCCTCCAGCATGGCGCACACCGACCCCTTGCCGTTGGTGCCGCCGACGGTAATGACAGGAAACACCGGCTGCAGAGCGAGCGCCTGCCTGACACGATTGACGCGCTCCAGACCGAGCTCGATCGTCTTCGGGTGCAGGCGCTCGATGTGCTCCAGCCACTGCTGGAGCGTTCTGGGTTCAAGGTTCAACGTTCAGGGTTCAGGGTTCAACGTTCAGGGTTCAGGGTTCAGGGTTCAAAGCCCGAAACCGGCTACTTTGAACGTGGAACTTGGAACTGGAACTTGGAACTTTCAAGCTGCCGGCGGCAGCCCGAGCAGCATCGTGAGGAGCGCGGCGAGCTTGTCGCGCAGCTCGCGGCGGTCAACGATCATGTCGATCGCACCGTGCTGGAGCAGGAATTCGGAGCGCTGGAAACCCTCCGGCAGCGTTTCGCGCACGGTCTGCTCGATGACGCGCGGCCCGGCGAAGCCGATGAGCGCTCCCGGCTCGGCGATCACGACATCTCCGATCATGGCGAAGCTCGCGGACACCCCGCCCATGGTGGGGTCCGTCAGGATCGGGATGAACGGCAGCCGTTCCCTGGAGAGCTGGGTGAGCGCCGCGCAGGTCTTGGCCATCTGCATCAGCGACAGCAATCCTTCCTGCATGCGCGCGCCGCCGGTCGCGGTGATGCAGAGGTACGGCAGCCGCTGCTCGAGGCAGACCTGCGCGCCGCGCACGAAACGCTCCCCAACCACCGAGCCCATCGAGCCGCCGAGAAAGCGGAACTCGAAGGCCGCCGCGACCACCGGGATGGTCCTGACCCCGCCCTGCATCACGATGAGCGCGTCCTCCTCGGAAGTCTCGCTGCGCGCCTCTTCCAGCCGCTCCGTATAGCGCCTGCTGTCCTTGAACTTGAGGCTGTCCACCGGCGCCACCTCGGCCCCGACCTCGTAGCGGCCTTCGCGGTCGAGCAGGCAGTCGAGGCGCTCGCGCGCCGAGATGCGGTTGTGATGGGAGCACTTGGGACAGACGTGGAGGTTTTTCTCGAGGTCGGCCCGGTAGAGCACCGCTTCGCACGACTCGCACTTGCTCCACAACCCCTCGGGCACGACCTTCTTCGGGGCGCCGGTGTCGCGCTTGATCTTGGGCGGCAGCAGTTTCTGGAGCCAGCTCATAAGCCCGCCTCCGTCGTTATCGCGGTCACATCCGCCTCACCGCGCCGGCGGTCAGGACCGCCGGCGCTGGATAAATCACTGCCGAACGCCGCTGTTGCGTGCCGGCTCATGCTTTCACCGCCGCCAGACTGTCGAGCGCCTCCCGTATGGGCGCAAGAAACTGCGTGACGCGCGCCGCCGCCTTGCCGCGTGGCGCCTTCTCGATTTCCTGTATCAGCGCGCTGCCGATGACCACCGCGTCCGCCACCGCGGCGACGGTCCTGGCGGTTGCCGCGTCGCGTATGCCGAAACCGACGCCCACCGGCAGCCCGGTGAATTGCCGCAGGCGGGCCGTACGCGCGGACACCTCGGCGAGATCAATATGGGAAGCGCCCGTCACGCCCTTCAGCGACACGTAATACAGGTAGCCGCGGCCGAGCCGCGCCACCTCTTCCATGCGGGCGTCGGTCGTCGTCGGGGAGAGCAGGAATATGGTGTCCAGCCTGCGCGCATCCAGCAGCTCCACCAGCCGGCGCGCCTCTTCCGGAGGGTAATCAACGACCAGCACGCCATCAACGCCGGCCGCCTGCGCCGCGTCCGCGAAGCGCTCCGCGCCCATGGTCTCTAAGGGGTTGGCGTAGCCCATCAATACGACCGGGGTCGCGGCGTCCTTTTTGCGGAACTCGCGCACGTATCCGAGCACATCCTTCAGCGAGACTCCGTGCTTCAGCGCCCGCTCGCTCGAGCGCTGGATGACGGGACCGTCTGCCATGGGATCGGAGAACGGCACGCCCAGCTCGATCACATCCGCGCCGCCCGCAACCGACGCCCGCATGAGGGCCACGGTCTGCCCCGGCTCGGGATCGCCGGCGGTAATGAAAGGAATCAGTGCCTTGCGGCCCCGATTCCTCAGAGATTCAAAGGTAGCGGCGATGCGGGACATATCATTGGATCTTGATGCCCGAGCGCTGGGCAACCGTGTGCATGTCCTTGTCACCACGGCCGGAGAGATTGACGAGCAGGATCCGGTCCTTCTGCATGCGCGGGGCGATCTTCGCGGCGTAGGCGAGCGCGTGCGCCGACTCCAGCGCCGGGATGATGCCTTCCAGCCGGCACAGATCGTGGAAGGCCTGCACCGCCTCCTCGTCGGTGACCGCGACGTACTCGGCGCGGCCGCTGTCCTTGAGCCAGGCATGCTCCGGTCCCACGCCAGGATAGTCGAGGCCGGCGGAGATCGAGTGGGTCTCGATGATCTGGCCGTTCTCGTCCTGCAACAGGTAGGTGTGGTTGCCGTGCAGCACGCCGGGCCGGCCCGCGACGAGGGTCGCGGCATGCTTGCCGCTCTCGAGGCCGCGGCCGGCCGCCTCCACGCCGATCAGGCGCACCTCTTCCTCGGTGATGTAGGGATAGAAGATGCCCATGGCGTTGGAGCCGCCGCCGACGCAGGCGAGGACCGCGTCGGGCTGGCGGCCGGCGAGCTCCTGCATCTGCTCCTTCGCCTCGCACCCGATGACCGACTGGAAATCGCGCACCATCATCGGGTACGGGTGCGGGCCCGCCACAGTGCCGATGATGTAAAAAGTGTTTTCGACATGGGTGACCCAGTCGCGCATCGCCTCGTTCAGCGCGTCCTTGAGCGTCTTCGATCCGCTTTCCACAGGCACCACCGTGGCGCCGAGCAGCTTCATGCGGTGGACGTTCTGTAGCTGGCGCTTGACGTCCTCGGATCCCATGTAAACGACGCACTCCATGCCGAAGCGCGCGGCGATGGTGGCGGCGGCGACGCCGTGCATGCCCGCGCCGGTCTCGGCGATCACGCGCGGCTTGCCCATGCGCCGCGCAAGCAGCGCCTGGCCGATCACGTTGTTGATCTTGTGCGCGCCGGTATGGTTGAGGTCCTCGCGCTTGAGATACATCTGGGCGCCGCCGAAGCGTTCCGACCAGCGCCTGGCGTGATAGACCGGCGTGGGGCGCCCGACGTAGTGCTTGAGGTCGTGTGCGAACTCGGCGAGGAACTCAGGATCCTTGCGGCAGCGCGAGTAGGCCTCCTTCAGCTCGTCGAGCGCATGGATCAGCGTTTCGGCGACGAACACCCCGCCGTACTGGCCGAAATGGCCGCTCGCATCGGGCAAATCATAGATCCGCATTACGCACTCCTGCGATGAACGCGGCGATCCTGGCTGCGTCCTTGACGCCCTTCGCGGACTCCACTCCGCTCGAGACGTCCACCGCCCACGGCCGCACGCGACGTACGGCGTCGGCGACATTTTCCGGGGTCAAGCCGCCTGACAGAATCACCGGCAGCGGCAGTCCGCGCGGAATCAGGCTCCAGTCGAAGGCGACGCCGCTACCCCCGTGCACTTCCTCGACGTACGCGTCGAGCAGCAGCGCCTTCGCATCATGATAATCCCGTGCATATTGTAGCAAATCCACACCCGCCTTGACCCGCACCACCTTGACGTACGGGCGATCGAACCGGCGGCAGTACTGCGGTGTCTCCGCCCCGTGAAACTGCAGCAGGCCGACCGGCGCCCGTTTGAGCGTTGCCCGCACTTCTTCCGCGCCGGCATCCACGAACAGACCCACGCTGGTGATGAAGGGCGGCAGCGCGTGGATGATCCGGGCCGCCCGCTCCGGCGCGACGCAGCGCGGGCTCGGACCGTAGAACACGAGTCCAATCGCATGCGCGCCGGCGCGCGCCGCTGCGAGCGCGTCCTCGGCGCGGGTGATGCCGCAGATCTTGACCGCCGTCGCCATAAGCTGGTGAATAGTGAACAGTGAATGGATGGGACTGCGCGCCTCTATTCCCTGTTTCCCGTTCCCTGTTTCCCGTTCCTGATTTCCATGAACGTACTTCGCGGCGCGGACGGCAGGCCCCAGCGCGCCTCGTACTCCACCTGCACGAGGTACAGGCCGGCGGCTTCGAAGGTCGGGGCGGCCCGCGAGCGGTCGCGGCTCGCGAGCACCTCGCCTACCCACTCGGGCGGATACCTGCCCTTGCCGACATAGACCAGACAGCCCATGATGTTGCGCACCATGTGGTGCAGGAACGCATTGGCGCGGAAATCGAACACCACGTAGTCGCCACGGCGCGCGATGTCGAGTTGCGTGAGCGTGCGCACCGGCGAGCGCGCCTGGCACTCGGAGCTGCGGAACGCGCTGAAGTCGTGCTCGCCGATCAGCAGGCGCGCCGCCCCCTGCATCTTTTCCAGGTCGAGCGGCGCATGGAACCAGCCTGCGCGCGCGTGGTCCGCCGCCGGCCGCACCGGATGGTTGAGCAGCAGATAGCAGTAGCGGCGGGAGAGCGCCGAGTAGCGAGCGTGAAAGCCCTCCGCCACTTCGCGCGACCAGATCACCGCCAGCGGCGGGGGCAGCAGCGCGTTGGTCCCGCGCACCCAGGCCGTATCCGGCCGCTGCGCGCCGGTATCGAAATGCACCACCTGCGCGAGCGCGTGCACGCCGGCGTCGGTGCGGCCGGCACAGATGGTGGCAACCGGCGCGCCCGCAATGCCGGAGAGCGCGCCCTCGAGCACGTCCTGCACCGCGCACCCGTCCGGCTGGGTCTGCCAGCCGCAGAACCGGCTGCCGTCGTACTCCACTCCCAACGCGAGTCTCATGATAGAGCTCCTAGGAATTTGCCGGACCGAAATCCGGCAAATTCCTGAGGCAAGACCGCCGGCTGATTTCAGATGAAACCGAAGATAACACCCCCTCTTCACCACCCGTGGCGCGTGAGTAGGCGTGAAACGAGGTCTTCACTGTCCTTTCCTTCAGTTTTTGTGCAGGCGGGTCTTGCATAAGGAGTTTGTCGGCCCCGGGGCCGACAAACTCCTAGAAAAACAAAAACCGCGACAGCAGTGATACTGCCGCGGTTCGATCTGTCCAGCGACCAGCCTCGGAGTGTGTCGGACTTTGGCCCGACCCATTCCTCAGCAGCCTGTCGGGGCCTCGAGTCCGACAGGCTGCTCAGCCTATATTGTCCAGCAGGGCCTTGGCCTGCGCTTTCTGTTCGGCGTCGCCTTCCTTGATCACTTCCTGCAGGATTTCCTTTGCGCCGTCCTTGTCGCCCATTTCCTGGTACGCCTTGGCCAGATCGAACTTGGTCTGGACGTCGTACCACTGGCCGTTCTTCTCGCCGCCGGGTGCGGCCTCGGTCTTGGTCCTGTCCTCGCCGAGGTTGAAATCCGGCACGTCGAGCTTGAAATCCAGGCCGGCGCCAGCCGCTGCGGGCGGCGCTGCCGCCACGGTGGGTTGATCCGCCTCGACCTTGGGCAGCTCGATCTGGAAATCAATCACGCTGTCATCCTTGGCCGGCGCCGCATCGAGCGCGATGTCGGTAGCAGTCCCGCCGGCGGCAGGCACCTCGAGCGTGAAATCGGGCATCGCCCCGGCCGGTTGCTGCGTTCCAGCTGCCGCTTCCTGCAGCGTGCCCGCCTCGAGCGTGATATCGGTGGACGTCCCGGTGCCCGTGCCCACGCCAAGATCGAAATCGAGGTCCGAGCCCGGCGTGGTCCCTGCTCCTGCCGCCGCCGGGGCGGCGCTCCTGCCCGCTGCATAAAGCGCGTTGGCGGGATCAAGCGCGAAGCCCATCGTCGCCGCCTTGAGCCAGTTGTCGCCGGCCCCGCCAGTCAGCCTGTTCAAATCGCCGGCCGTCTTGCCGAAAGCCGCTTTGTCCTTGCGCGCGGCGTAAATTTCGAGCAGCTTCAGCTGCACGTCCTCGCGTTTCGGATTTCCGGCCAGCGCCTCCTTGAGGATTTCCTCGGCCTGCTGGTCGCGCCCGTAGGCAATATAGACATCGGCCTCCGCCAGGGGATCAACCTCGTCCGTGGCTGCGCCGGTCTGGGTTGCGGCGGCAGCGATCGGGGTTGCGGCGACTGCCCCCGCCGCAGCGGCAGCCGCCGTGCCCAGTCTCGGTGCTTCTTTGGGCGAAATATCGTTTTCGTCAGCCTGGGGCCGACGCCGGCGCATCAGCCAGAATGCGAGGCCGCCCAGCACGATGACGCCGCCGCCCGTCCCAAGGTAGAGCGGATCGGTCACTGCCTCGATGATCTGGTCAACCAGGTCGGGCTCGGGCGGCGGCGCGGCCCCGGGCTTCGGCTTCGGTGCGGCCGGGGCCTCCGGCTTCGGCGCTTCGGATTTGGCGACCGGGGCCGCTTCCGGCTTGACCGTCTGCTGCTGGGCTGCAGCCAGCCCCGGGCTCTTCAGCTCGATCAGCTTCTGCATGTCCTTGATCGTCTTCTCGAGCTGGGCGATGCGTTCGTTGGCTTCGTTCAACGCCTTCTCGCGCGCGACCGCTTCCTCTTCCAGCATGCGGATGCGCTCGGCGTTGCTGCTCGGCTTGCCCTTGCCGGCGCCCGCCGCCGCGCCGGGAGGCTCGCCCTTGGAGAGGCGAACCACGTCCTTGGGCTCGCTGCCCATCTTGTCCTCGACCTTGGTGGTGATCTTGCCGCTGACCGCGGGGCGCCCCTCGGCGGGCGTCACCCCGGCTGCGTCGGCCAACTGCTGGCGATAGGTATTCCAGTCAGCGACGTGCGCGCGGTACTCCTTCACCGCCTCGCCCTGCGAGATGCCGGTAAGCTCCGCGCTGTCGGGGACGCGGAGGATCTTGCCGGTCCTGATCAGGTTCAGATTCTTGCGGATGAACACCTCCGGGTTGCTGCGATAAAGCCCGACCAGCATCTGCTCGAGCGTGACACCCTCCGGCATCACGCTCTTGGCGATTTTACCGAGCGTCTCGCCGCGCTCGATCGGGCCGTATTCCCCGGCACCCGCAATGGGCCGGATCGGCGCGGGACGAGGCGCCTCGGGCGCGGCAGCCGCCGGCTCCGGCGCGGGACGCGTCACGGGCGGGGCGGAAACCGCCGGCGCCAGCGGTGGCGGCGTGGCGCCCGGCGGGTCGATCAGGGCGGTGTACTCGCGCGCCAGACGGCCCGACGCCCAGGCGAGTTCGACCAGCAGATCAACGAAGGGCTCGTTGACGGGGCGAGTCGAGGTGATCTTGATATACAACTGCCCGCCCGCACGCTGCTCGATACTCAGGCGCGCGCCGGCAACCGCCGAGCTGTACTGCAGGTTTGCCTGGCGGTAGGCATCCGGGGACGCAAGACGTGCGTTGAGCGAGGAGAGTTCTTCCTTGGTGACGGACAGGAGTTCGATCTCCGCGTCGAGCGGCTGGCCCAACGCCGACAAAACCGTCAGTTTCCCTAAACCCGCAGCGCTCGCAACGAACGGCAGCAGCGCAACCATCAGCGCCGCAAGCCATCTCCTTACGTTGAATCCTCGCACAACGCACCCTTATCGTTTTTCGAGGGACAAACAGGCTAACATCAAACAGTTAGCGATGCAAGCTCATGTACCCTTTAAGGGTTGGTCCTGATGAGACTATTTTTAATAAAATTTCAGCAGGATAGGCTGCATCAGGGTGTCGGTCGAGCCACTATGACGGCGTAATGCCGCAGCCAGCCCGCGGATCAGGCGCCGATCGCCGCCTTGCGCCCGGCGGCGCGGCCGCGTGCACGCGCCGGGGCGGCCTCGAGCAGGATGCGCAACATGCGCCGCAGCGGCTCGGCCGCACCCCACAGCAACTGGTCGCCGACCGTGAACGCGGCAAGGTAGTGCCCGCCCATCGGCAGCTTGCGCAGCCGTCCCACGGGGACCGTAAGCGTTCCCGTCACCGCGGCCGGCGTCAGCTCCTTGAGGGTGGGCTCGATCCGGTTGGGCACGACCCTGACCCAGGCGTGCGCCGAAGCGAGGATGTTTTCGATTTCGGCCAGCGGCACATCCTTCGTGAGCTTGATGGTCAGCGCCTGGCTGTGGCAGCGCATCGCGCCCACGCGCACGCAGATGCCATCCACCGGAATCGGGTTGCCGGAAGAGCGGCCCAGGATCTTGTTGGCCTCGGCCATGCCCTTCCACTCCTCGCGGCTCTGGCCGTTGCCGAGATCCTTGTCTATCCACGGCAGCAGGCTGCCGGCGAGCGGATGGCCGAAGTGCTCGGTGGGAAGATCGCGGCTGCGGATTTCCGAGGCAACCGCCTGATCTATCTCCAGTATCGCCGCAGCGGGATCGTCCGCAAGGCGCCGTGCGGCACCGTAGAGCCTCCCCATCTGCTGTACCAGTTCCCGCATGTGCTGGGCTCCGGCGCCGGAGGCGGCCTGGTACGTCATGGCCGTCATCCATTCCACCAGGCCGGCCTTGAACAGCCCGGCAAGCGCCATCAGCATCAGGCTCACGGTGCAGTTGCCGCCGATGTAGTTCTTGACGCCCATGGCGAGCGCGCCGTCTATCACCTCGCGGTTGACCGGGTCGAGAACGATGACCGCGTTCTGTTCCATGCGCAGCGCGGAGGCGGCATCTATCCAGTAACCGTTCCAGCCCGCCGCACGCAGCCCGGGATGGATCTCCCTGGTGTAGTCGCCCCCCTGACAGGAGATCAGGATGTCCATCGCCGCCAGGGCCTTGAGGTCGCGAGCGTCCCTGACCGCCGGGACGTCTTTCCCGATCCGCGGCCCCTTGCCGCCGGCCTGGGAGGTGGAAAAAAACACCGGCTCGATCAGCTCGAAGTCGCGCTCGGCGCGCATGCGCTCCACCAGTACGGAGCCCACCATACCGCGCCAGCCTATGAGACCCACTTTCTTCATCAGCGCATCCGCCTGCAATTTCCTGCCGGCTCTATTCTATCAAGCACGATCAGAGTGCGGCGACCACCGCATCGCCCATCGCGCCCGTCCCGACCTTGCGCGTGCCCGCCTCGTAAATGTCCGCGGTACGGCAGCCTTGCGCCAGCACCGACTTGACCGCCGCTTCGATGCGGCACGCCCATTCATCCTTGTTGAACGTGTAGCGCAGCATCATGGCTGACGAAAGGATGGCCGCGAGCGGATTGGCCGCGTCCCTGCCGGCGATGTCCGGCGCCGAGCCGTGGACGGGCTCGTACAGGCCCTTGCCCCCCGCGTCCAGCGAAGCCGAAGGCAGCATGCCGATCGAGCCCGTGAGCATGGATGCCTCATCCGACAGGATGTCGCCGAACAGGTTGCCGGTAACGATGACGTCGAATTGCCTGGGATCGCGCACGAGCTGCATTGCGGCGTTGTCCACGTACAGGTGCGACAACGCCACCTG
Organism: bacterium; assembly: GCA_027310225.1. GTDB lineage: Bacteria > Pseudomonadota > Gammaproteobacteria > Burkholderiales > SG8-41 > SG8-41. The sequence continues at coordinate 12,721 of DAIDBG010000290.1, forward strand.
TGGATACTTCTTCGCCACGTCGTTCACCACTTCGCGCCACAGGCGGCTCGTCTCGAGCACGTTCTCCTTGTCCACCGAGCAGAGCTTCTTGCCGCGCTTCAGCGCCGCCCGGAAGCCGATCTCGGCGATGCGCCGGATCTCCGGCTCGCTGTAAAGCATCGTGTCGTAGCCCTCGCGCTCGCCGTGCGCGTTCATGCGCCGGCCGCGCGGTTCGCCAAAGTAGATGTCCCCGGTAAGTTCCCGCACGATCATGATGTCGAGCCCGGAGACCACTTCCGGCTTGAGCGTGGATGCGCCCACCAGTTCCGGAAACAGCACCGCGGGGCGCAGGTTGGCGAACAGGCCCAGCGCCTTGCGGATGCGGAGGATTCCCTGCTCGGGGCGCTGCGGCCGCGGCAGCGCGTCATACTTCGGCCCGCCCACCGCCCCGCACAGGACGGCATCAGCCGCGCGCGCAAGCTTCAGCGTCGTCTCCGGCAGAGGGTCCCCATGCGCATCGCAGCCCGCGCCTCCGAACGGAGCCTCTTCCAGCTCGAGACGAAGTCCGTCGCGCGCGAGCGCTTTCAGGACCTTGACCGCCTGCGCGACGATTTCCGGGCCGATGCCGTCACCGGCGAGTATTGCGATCTTCATGGAGAATCAGGATTGAGCAATCAGGATTGAGGATTGAGTAAGCAAGTGTCCATGAGGAGCCGGAATCGTCCGACTCGATGCTCAATCCTCAATCCTGGTTTCAAAACAGCCAGGGCTGGCGCTCGCGGTGCTTCGCCTCGAACGCCCTGATCTTGTCGGCGTGCTCGAGCGTGAGGCCGATCTCGTCGAGCCCGTTTAACAGGCAGCGCTTGTTGAACGGGTCAATGTCGAATTGGAAGCGCTGCCCCCCGGGTGTGGTCACGGTCTGGCTCTCGAGATCGATCGCGAGCCGGTATCCCTCGCTCGACAGGGTCTCCCTGAACAGCTGGTCCACGGCCTTCGCGTCGAGCCTGATCAGCAGCAGGCCGTTCTTGAGGCTGTTGTTGTAGAAGATGTCCGCGAAGCTTGGCGCGATCACTGCCTGGAAGCCGTACTGCAGGAGCGCCCACGGCGCGTGCTCGCGCGAGGAGCCGCAGCCGAAATTATCGCGCGCGAGGAGCACGGTCGCGCCGCGGTAGCGCGGCTGGTTAAGCACGAAATCGGGATTCAGCCGCCGCTTCGAGTGGTCCATGCCTGGCTCGCCGTGGTCGAGATAGCGCCACTCGTCGAACAGGTTGGGACCGAAGCCGGTGCGCTTGATGGACTTCAGGTACTGCTTGGGAATGATCGCGTCGGTGTCCACGTTGGCGCGGTCCATCGGCGCCACCAGCCCTTCGCGTCTGACAAATTTTTCCATAAAACCCTAGACCCTCATGAGACCTTCCGGACGTCAACGAAATGCCCCGCGAGCGCCGCCGCGGCCGCCATCGCCGGGCTCACCAGGTGCGTTCTGCCGCCCGGGCCCTGCCGGCCCTCGAAGTTGCGGTTGGAGGTCGAGGCACAGCGCTCGCCCGGCGAGAGCTGGTCGTCGTTCATCCCCAGGCACATCGAGCAGCCGGGCTCGCGCCACTCGAAGCCGGCGGCGGTGAACACCTTGTCGAGCCCCTCTTTCTCGGCCTGCTGCTTCACCAGGCCGGAGCCGGGCACGACCATCGCCAGCTTGATGCTGGACGCGACACGCTTGCCCCTGACCACTTCGGCCGCCACGCGCAGATCCTCGATGCGCGAGTTGGTGCAGGCGCCGATGAAGATCTTGTCGAGGGCGATGTCGGTGATGCGCGTGTTCGGCTTGAGATCCATGTACTTCAGCGCGCGCTCCATCCACTCCCGCTTGACGGGGTCCTTTTCCTCCTTCGGATCCGGCACCTTGCCGTCAACCGTCGTCACCATCTGCGGATTGGTGCCCCAGGTGACTTGCGGCTGAACCTGCGCGGCGTCGAGGCTCACCACCTGGTCGAACCGCGCGCCGGGATCGCTCACGAGCGTGCGCCAGTGCGCCACCGCCCGGTCCCACAGCGCGCCCTTCGGCGCGAACCGCCGGCCTTTGAGGTAGTGGATGGTGGTGTCGTCCACCGCCACCATGCCGGCGCGCGCGCCGGCTTCGATCGACATGTTGCAGAGGGTCATGCGGCCTTCCATCGAGAGCGCGCGGATGGTGCTTCCCGCGTACTCGATCGCATAGCCAGTGCCTCCGGCGGAGCCGATCTTGCCGATGATCGCGAGAATGAGGTCCTTCGCCGTCACGCCCCGCCCGAGCGGTCCTTCGACGTCTATTCTCATCGCCTTCGGCTTCTTCATCGCCATGCACTGCGTCGCCAGCACGTGCTCGACCTCGCTCGTGCCGATGCCGAAAGCGAGACAGCCGAACGCGCCGTGGGTGCTGGTATGCGAATCGCCGCACACGACCGTCATGCCGGGCAGCGTCGCGCCCTGCTCGGGGCCGATCACGTGCACGATGCCCTGCTGCCGGTCGAGGAACGGAAAATAGACTTTGGCCCCGAATTCCTTGATGTTGGCGTCCAGCGTTTCCACCTGCAGCCGCGACACCGGGTCCTTGATGCCCTTGTCCCAGTCCCTGGTCGGGGTGTTGTGATCGGCGGTCGCAACGATCGAGCCCACCCGCCACGGCTTCCTGCCGGCGAGTCTGAGGCCCTCGTAGGCCTGCGGGCTCGTCACTTCGTGCACCAGGTGACGGTCAATATAGATCAGCGCCGTGCCGTCGGCTTCCTGGTGGACGAGATGGCTCTCCCACAATTTGTCGTACAGGGTGCGGGCCGGCATGCTTTACGTAACCTCATGGAAAGTTTGGATTATTGCACAATCGCCCGGCCCGTGGCAGTCCGGGAGGCCGCGAACTGTTGATCGGATCACGTTCTTAGGATAGGACCGGGCGACTATTGTTCTCGAGCCGGGAGCTTCCAACACAACACGAGCATGCCTGCGAGCGCTGCGGCAGCCGCGAGCGTGAAAGTG